>NZ_JAWXQV010000044.1:0-158664 GCF_033843325.1 Klebsiella sp. JN_Kp126
AAGGCATAAGCCGCGACCCGGGGAATGCGCTCACCGTCTGCGATCCGGTAGCCCGTACAGATGCGCAGCATCGCCTCCGGGGAAATGGTGCCACGCTGCGCTCTGCTCCCGGGGGCGGCGCTTGACGCGCCTTGCCCGGGCTACAGGTATTCAGCCGTCTGCGGTAGCCCGGGTAAGGCATAAGCCGCGACCCGGGGAATGCGCTCACCGTCTGCGATCCGGTAGCCCGCACAGATGCGCAGCATCGCGTCCGGGAAGCCGCGCGCACCGCAGCCCGGCGCTACCGGGACAGCCGCAGCTGCTGGAGGTTGCCGTCCAGCTGTAAATCGGTTTGCAGGCGCGCGATGTCCCGGCAGGTGAAGGCCATCTCTTTCTGTTCTTCCAGCTTCTTGCGCCACTTCTCCGGCACGTCCGCCAGCCGCGCGTAGATCCCTTCCAGATCCTGAAAATCGGTTAACAGCTGGGCGGCGCTTTTCGGCCCAATGCCCGCCACGCCGGGAACCTTTGAGCTGCTGATGCCCGCCAGCCCCCAGTAGTCAGGCAGCTGTTCCGGCGTCACGCCAAACTCTTTGGCGATAAACGGCGCATCAAGCCAGCGCTTCTGAAAATAGTCGCGGATGCGGATCGTTGGCGACAGCAGCTGGCAGTAGCCTTTGTCGGTTGAAACGATGGTTGCCTGATGGCCGGCCTGCGCCACTTTGACCGCCAGGGTCGCGGCAAGATCGTCGGCTTCGCTGCCGCTGAGCGCCCAGCAGCGAAACCCGCGCTGCTCAAACGCCGCCCGCAGCGCCGGCATTTCCGCTTCGAGGGTCTCCGGCATCGGCGCGCGCCCGGCTTTATAATCGGGCAGACGCTGATGTCGCCAGCCGTGGCCGCGGTCTTCATCATCAAATACCGCCACCACGTGGGTTGGCTGGCTATGGACCACCAGCTGTTCAAGCGCATGCAGGCAGGTGTCGACGCAGGGTGACCCCTGCACCGCGTGGATGCGGCGAATCAGATTAAGTGCGTCGACGATTAACAGATGAACGGCCACGGATATCCTCATAAATAGGCTCTTATTGCAGTGCCTTTCAGGGTAACATCGCCGCGCGGATGAGGCTATTGGCGCCAGGGAAATCAGGAAGATGACTCGCAGTTTCCGGCTAATCAACGTGCATCAGCAGGCCGAGATCGCTATTGGTGGCTTCGCCGTACCAGACCGCCTCGCGCACCGAAACCGGTTTGTGGATAAGCCCCAGCGCGTAAAAGCGATCGGCGATACTTTGTTGGGCGCGAATCACGTTGAGATCCATCGGCCGCGGACGATGGCTGCGGCGCGATAAGGCGCGCGTCAGAGAGGCGGCGTTAAGCCCCAGCTCGGCGGAGAGCAGTCCGGCGGCTTGCTCCCGGTGCTGGTCAATAAACTGGCCGGTCTGCGCCAGCTCGGCTAACAGGCGCTGCATGATATCGCTATTGCGGCTGGCGTAGTCGCGGCGCGACAGGTAGAACTGGTGGTTATTGACGCGCCCCTCGCCGCTGGCAACAACCCGTAATTCGCCGCTATATTCCGCGTCGCTGAGCAGCGGATCCCACATCATCCAGGCGTCCACCGCCAGGTAATCGCTGGCGGTCAGCGGATATTTCGGCGGAATATAGACCACTTTGACGTCGTTTAATGCCAGCCCGGCCTCTTCCAGGATATGCAGCAGCAGCCAGTGCACGTTAGAGCCCTTATTCAGCGCGATACGCTTGCCGCGCAGATCGGCAATGGTGCGAATGTCGCTGTGCTGCGGGACGACCATCGCCACGCTTTGCGGAGCGGGCGGTTCCCAGGCGACGTAGACCAGCTCGCCGTTACTCGCCTGAGCGAAAACCGGCGGCGCTTCGCCGGTGGTGCCAAAATCGATCTCATCGCAGGCGAGGGCGTGCAGCAGCTGCGGCCCGGCGGGGAATTCGCTCCACAGCACGCTGACGCCGCGGCTGGCAAAGGCTTGCTCGAGACTTTGCCGCGCTTTCAGAATGCCAAGATTGCCGAAGCGCTGGAAGCCGATGCGCAATTCCCGGTCGCGAGAGACGCTGTTGACCGCCGCGCCGAAGAGAGGCTCCTGACGGCGGCGGCTTTTAATGATGCCAAAATTGGCCAGCTGCGTGCGCAGCGTGTGGCGGCTAATACCGAGCAGCGCCGCGGCCTGGCTTTGATTATCGTCACTGTGGGCCATCGCGCCGCGTATCAACGCCCCGGTGACCCTTTCCCACAGCGGCTCGCCCGGCAGGGAAAGCTGACGACGAATAAAATCGTCGAGCTCATTATCGCCCGCCGCCGAGGGCTCATTGTTCAGCGTCGTCAGCCGCAGCTGGGCGGGGCCGATCTCCTCTTCTTTACTCAGCAATACCGCGTTATGCAGAGTGTTTTCCAGCTCGCGAATATTGCCCGGCCAGGGGTACTCCATCAGCCTTGCCAGCGTCTCCGGGGCCAGACGACGAGCCGGGCGGCCCAGGCGGCGGGCGTAGAGCGAGAGAAAATGGTCCGCCAGTACGGGAATATCCTGGCGACGCTGGCGCAGCGGCGGCAGCGGGACGAGGGCGATATTCAGGCGATAGTAGAGGTCTTCGCGGAAACGACGCTCGCGGATGGCCTGCATCAGGTCCACGTGGGTGGCGGCGATCACCCGCACGTCCACCTTAATGGCCTTGCGCGAGCCTACGCGGGTGATTTAGCGCTCCTGCAGAACGCGCAGCAGTTTGACCTGAAGCGGCAGGCTAAGCTCGCCGATTTCATCGAGCAGCAGGGTGCCGCCCTCCGCCGCCTCGAACCAGCCGGGATGGCCTTGTACCGCGCCGGTAAACGCCCCTTTTTCATGGCCGAACAGCTCCGCTTCCGCCAGGCTTTCGCTGAGCGCGCCGCAGTTGACGGCCAGAAACGGCCGGTGGCGGCGCGGGCTATGGTGATGCAGGTAGCGGGCGACGACCTCCTTACCGGTGCCGGTTTCGCCGACAATCAGCACGGTCGCCTCGGTGGGGGCCAGTTTATCCAGCAGGCTCTGAAACGCTTTTGACGCCGGGTCGATCAGCGCGGGCGTAGAGGATGGAAATTCAGGATTCAGCATGGTGACCTCCGGTATTTGATGCCCTGAAGTTATCCTGTGCCGGGGACGGAAACCAGAGGGCTAACTCGCCGGTCTGTTGCAAATGCCGCAGTCCGGACGCATTGGCTGCGGCATTTGCAACAGCGGCGTAAGGTTCGGCTTTTTGTAACTCACTGAATTTATACTGTTAATTTTTTATTCACCATTGGCACGATTATCGCTAACACTCATATAACCAAATTAAAACAACTCTTCGATAAATATCGGATATGGTTATATAGGAAATGGATAATGACGCAAAAAACCGACGATAAAATCAACGTGTTCTGGTTTCTGCCCACCCACGGCGATGGCCGCTACCTGGGCACCTCGGAGGGCGGACGCCCGGTTGATTTGCCTTACCTGCAGCAGGTGGCGCTGGCGGCCGACAGCCTCGGCTATTACGGCGTGCTGATCCCAACGGGGAAAAGCTGCGAAGACTCCTGGCTGGTGGCCTCGGCGCTGGCGCCGCTGACCCGCCGCCTGCGCTATCTGGTGGCCGTTCGTCCGGGCCTGCAGCCGCCGACGCTGGCGGCGAGGATGGCGACGACGCTCGACCGCCTGTCGGGCGGTCGGCTGCTGATTAACGTGGTGACCGGCGGCGATCCGGTGGAGAACAAAGGCGACGGTATTTTCCTCAGCCACGGCGAACGCTATCAGGTCACCCGCGAATTTCTCGACGTCTACTCGCGCCTGCTGAAAGGTGAAAAGGTGGATTATCACGGCGAGCATATCCACGTGGAAGGCGCGGAAGTGCTGTTTCCGCCGGTACAGGAAAACGGCCCGCCGCTGTTTTTTGGCGGCTCCTCTGAGGAAGCCATCGACGTCGCCGCCGATCAAATCGATACCTACCTGACCTGGGGGGAGCCGCCGGCGCTGGTGGCCGAAAAGCTGGCGATAGTGCGCGAGCGCGCCGCCGCCCGGGGCCGCACGTTGCAGTACGGGATTCGTCTGCATGTGATTGTTCGCGAAACCGAAGAGGAGGCGTGGGCCGCCGCCGATCGGCTGATTTCACACCTTGATGACGAAACTATCGCCCAGGCGCAGAAAATTTTTGCCCGTATGGACTCCACCGGCCAGGCGCGAATGAGTTCGCTGCATAAAGGATCGCGCGACAATCTGCGTATTGCGCCGAACCTGTGGGCGGGCGTGGGGCTGGTGCGCGGCGGGGCCGGGACGGCGCTGGTCGGCAATCCGCAGCAGGTGGCAGAACGCATTCGTGAATATCAGGCGCTCGGTATCACCAACTTTATCTTCTCCGGCTACCCGCATCTGGAAGAAGCCCATCGTTTCGCTGACCTGGTCATGCCGCTATTGCCGCTGGCAGGCCACGATCAGCCGAAGGCGCGTAGCGTCAATACCGGCCCGTTTGGCGAAACCATCGGCGGCGATAAGCGTCCGGTGAAACAGGTCAGCGCAAGCTGAGGAGGCGCGTATGTTACACCGATTTGTGAAGGCGGTGGGCTATGCAAACTGAACCGCACGTGGTGATTGTCGGCGGCGGATTTAGCGGTGCGGCGGTGGCGATTCATCTCCTGCGCCTGGCGCCGGTTGGCGTGCGGGTCACGCTGCTGGAGCCGCGCGAGGTGCCCGGCGCGGGCGTGGCCTACTCCACGACCGAACCGAGCCATCGGATTAACGTTCCTGCCGCGCGGATGCAGCTTGCCGGTGAAGAGGAGGGCGCGTTCGATCGCTGGTACCGCAGCCAGCCCGCCTTTGCGGATGACCCGCATGCCCTGCTGGCAGACGGCGCGGTCTATCCGCAGCGCGGTCAGTTTGGCCGCTATGTCGCCCAGCGTTTCGCCGAGGAGGCGCGCGCCAGCGGCGGGCGGCTGACGCATCTGCGCGAGCAGGCGCTGAGCGTTAATCATGGTGAAGTTGTCACCGACGGCGGGCGTCGGCTGCAGGCCGATCTGCTGGTGCTGGCCATCAGCCATCCGCCGCCGTCGCTGCCGTCGCTGGCGACGCCGTTCGCAACGCATCCGGCGCTCATCGCTAACCCCTGGCGAGCGGGCGTGCTGGCAACTATCGCCCCGGAAGCGAGCGTCGCGGTCATGGGCACCGGCCTGACGATGGCGGACACCGTCGCGACCCTGACGCGTCTGGGCCATCGGGGGCCGATCGCGGCATTTTCACGCCGCGGGCTGCTGTCCCGCAGCAATCTCAGCGGCAGTAGTGAACCCTGGCCTGGCGAATACGATCTCGGAACGCTGCGCCAGCGGCTGCGGCAAATCCGTCTGGATATCGAGCGCGCGGCGGAGCAGGGACAGGCCTGGCAGGTGGTGCTGGACGCGGTGCGTAATCAGGGGCAGAGCATCTGGCAGGGGCTGACGGTGGCCGATCGCCAGCGCTTCCTGCGTCATTTGCGCAGCTACTGGGACGTTCACCGCTACCGTATCGCTCCGCAGGTCGCCGGGGTCCTTGAGCAGCGCCAGCGCGACGGCAGCCTGCGGGTGCTGGCGGCCAGGCTGACGGCGCTGGAAGGCGACGCGCAAAAGCTGGCGCTAACCCTGACGTCCCGGCGCGGTGAAACGCTGCGGGTGAGCGCTGACCACTTTATTTTAACCACCGGCCCGGCGCACGGCGGGTTGACCGACAGCCAGCCGCTGCTGCGTCAGCTGAGCCAGCGTGGGCTGATTCGCGCCGATGCGTTCGGCCTTGGCCTGGACGTCGATCGACGCTCGCGGGCGATAGGCCGGGAAGGGCGGATTACGCCCAATCTGCTGGTTTCCGGACCCGCCGCGCGGGCGTATTTCGGAGAATTAATGGGGCTGCCGCAGGTGGCCGACCATGCCGCCGCCGTGGCCGACGAAGCGCTGCGGACCCTGGGCGTCAAACAATCCGCCCGATGTCCGGCGTTCTGAACGCCTTTTATCCCCTGATTCCTTTAATGATTATGCGCGCGTCCCGACAGCGGGGCGCGCCGTGGAGAGTGCTATGTCATCACAACGTGAAATTCGTCTGAACGCTTTTGATATGAACTGCGTCGGCCATCAGTCGCCGGGGCTGTGGGCCCATCCGCGCGACCGCTCCTGGCAGTATAAAGACCTCGAGTATTGGGTCGACCTGGCGCGTCTGCTGGAGCGGGGCAAGTTTGACGGGCTATTTATCGCTGATGTGCTGGGCGTCTATGACGTGCTGAACGGCAACGGCGATGCGGCGATCCGCCAGGCGGCGCAGGTGCCGGTCAACGATCCGCTGGCGCTGATTACGCCGATGGCGCTGGTGACGGAGCATCTCGGATTCGGTCTGACCGCTTCGCTCTCTTTTGAGCATCCCTATCCGTTCGCCCGCCGCCTGTCGACGCTCGACCATCTGACGAAGGGGCGAGTGGGCTGGAATATCGTGACCTCCTATCTTGAGAGCGGGGCGCGTAATATTGGCCAGAAAGCGCAGACCGACCACGACGCCCGCTACGACTATGCCGATGAATATCTGGAGGTGGTCTATAAGCTGCTGGAGGGGAGCTGGGAGGATGGCGCGGTGCTGCGCGACAGGGAACGTAAGATCTTCAGCGATCCGCGAAAAATTCACCCGATTAACCATCAGGGGAACTTCTTCTCGGTGCCGGGGATCCACCTCTGCGAGCCGTCGCCGCAGCGTACGCCGGTACTCTATCAGGCGGGCGCCTCCAGCCGCGGCAAGCAGTTCGCCGCCGGCCACGCGGAGTGCGTATTTGTCGGCGCGCCGTCGAAAGTGCTGCTGAAAAAGACGGTGGCGGATATTCGCCGTCGCGCCGAGGAGGCCGGGCGCGATCCGCGCAGCATCCTGATCTTCAATATGCAGACGGTCATCGTCGGCGAAACCGACCGTGAAGCTCAGGCTAAATGGCAGGAGTATAAACCGTACGTCAGCTACGAAGGGGCGCTGGCTCTGCTCTCCGGCTGGACCGGCATCGACCTTGGTCAGTATCAGCCGGATCAGGTGCTGGAGTATCTGCATACCAACGCGATTCAGTCGATGGTAGAGGCGTTTTCCACCGCCGATCCGAACAGCCAGTGGACCGTGCAGAAGCTGGCGGACTGGGCGGGGATCGGCGGCTTCGGGCCGCTGGTGGTCGGCAGCCCGCAGACGGTCGCCGATGAGCTGCAGTCCTGGGTCGAAGAGACCGACGTCGATGGGTTTAACCTCGCCTATGCGGTGACCCACGAAACCTTCCGCGACGTGGTGGATTTGCTGGTTCCGGAGCTGCAAAAGCGCGGCGTGTTTAAGCAGGAGTATCGCGAGGGAACCCTGCGCGAGAAGCTGTTTGGCGCCGGCCCGCGGCTGGCTGCGCCGCATCCGGGCGCAGGCTATCGCTACGGCGCGCAGGTCGCGGTCGGAAGTGAAGAGAAGGTGAGTTAATTTTGCCGGTCCCCCTCTCCCCGAAGGGTGAGGGGCTGAACTGTGGGGCGGGAGGTTTTTCCCGGAGGCGGCGCTCGGGCTACGGATCCACCGTCGTCTGCGGGCCGGTAGCCCGGGTAAGGCGCCTGCGCCGCGACCCGGGAAGGGAAGGCTTACTGCTTATCCAGCGACCAGGTCGCGCTGCGAACATCGACTTTCACCGGCAGCAGGCCGATACGGGTGAAGGTATCCGCCAGCGCCTGCTGTTCGTTATAGACCGCAGGCGTCATACGCTCGGCACCATAAGGCAGACGCGCCAGCGTCTTCAGCCAGATAGCCTTATCCAGCCCGGTTGAGGTGGAGAGGATCCCGGCGGCATCCTCCTGATGACTGTTGGCCCATTCGCTCAGTTTACCCAGCTCATCCACCACCTGCTTTGCGGTATCCGGATAGGTGTCGGCAAATTTGCGGCTGGCCAGGTAGAAGGTGTAGTGCGGCACCAGCCCTTCGGCATTGCCAATCTGTCGCGCTTTGGCGTTCGTTTCCACTTCGGCGAGGAACGGATCCCAGATAACCCAGGCGTCAATAGCGCCGCGCTGGAAGGCGGCGCGGGCGTCAGCAGGCGGCAGATAGACCGGCGTGATATCTTTATAGCTCAGCCCGGCTTTCTCCAGCGCGGTCACCAGCAGGTAGTTTACGTCGGAGCCTTTATTGAGCCCCACGCGCTTGCCCTTAAGATCGGCCACGCTCTTAATTGCCGAGTTTTCCGCCACCACGATGGCCTCGGTTTTTGGGTTCGCCGGGGAGTGGGCTAAATAGACCAGATCCGCCTGCGCCGCCTGAGCAAAGGCCGGCGGCGCATCGCCGGTGGCGGCGAGGTCGATGCTGCCGACGTTCAGCCCTTCCAGCATCTGCGGCCCGGCGGGAAATTCAATCCAGCGGACGGCGATACCCTGCTTTTTGAAGCTTTCATCGAGGGTGCCGCGATATTTAAGCAGCGCGAAGATATTAGCTTTCTGATAACCGATATTCACGGTCTCCGGCGCTTTCGCCAGCGCGGAAGCGGATAAGCCTGCAAGCAGTAGCAGCAGCGCCGGGCGGGATAATCTGAGCATGATTTGTTCTCCTTGAGCGGTTTTTCCGTAAGGTAACAAATCGTCTTTATAACTAATAAATAACTAAATTATCATTTATATAACATAAATGAAGGAGGAGGGCAGGGAAAGGAAGCCCGGCATGCCGCAGCATACCGGGAGGGGGCGTTAATCGCAGGCGACAATCTTCATTGCCAGGCCGCCGCGCGAGGTTTCACGATATTTGGCGTTCATATCTTTGCCCGTTTCGTACATGGTCTCGATGACTTTATCGAGGCACACCCGCGGCTCGCTGGTGCGGCGCAGGGCCATACGCGCGGCGTTGACCGCCTTGACCGCTGCGATAGCGTTACGCTCGATGCACGGCACCTGCACCTGGCCGGCAACCGGATCGCAGGTGAGACCGAGGTTGTGCTCCATACCAATTTCCGCCGCGATGCATACCTGACCCGGACTGCCGCCAAGCAGTTCAGCCAGACCGGCCGCCGCCATTGAACAGGCTACGCCGACTTCACCCTGGCAGCCCACTTCGGCGCCGGAAATCGAGGCGTTCATCTTATAGAGCGAGCCAATGGCGCTGGTGACCAGCATATAGCGCGCCAGCGAGTTGGCGTTCACTTTGCGGATGAACTTGTCGTAGTAGGCCAGCACCGCAGGTACGATACCGCAGGCACCGTTGGTCGGCGCGGTCACGACGCGTCCGCCGGCGGCGTTCTCTTCGTTAACCGCCAGGGCGAACATGTTAATCCAGTCAACGACCGCCATCGGGTCGCTGTTGGTGTTGTCCTGGCTTACCAGCATCCGGCGCAGCGCGGCGGCGCGACGCGGCACCCGCAGCTTGCCCGGCAGAACCCCCTCGGTGGTGATGCCGCGCTCAATTCCGCTGCTCATCACTTCCCAGACCGCGGCAAAATGCTGCTCCAGCGCTTCTTTACTGTGCAGCGCCAGCTCGTTTTGCATCATCAGACCGGAGAGCGATAGCCCGCTTTCGCGGCAGTGGCGCTGCAGATCGGCGGCGTTTTTATACGGATAAGGTACGGCGACCGGCGCTTCGCGGGTCACGCCGAAATGGTCTTCATCGACGATAAACCCGCCGCCGATGGAGTAATACGTCTGGCTGTAGAGAACCTTTTCGCCGCCGAGGGCGGTAATACGCATGCCGTTTTCATGCCGCGACAGGTTGTCGGCGTGGAAATTCATGCACTGATCGACCGGGAACGCCACTTCCTGCTGGCCATTTGCCAGCATCAGGCGGCCATGGGTGTTGACATCCTGGATAAAGCCGGGAATCGTGTCGATGTCGACGGTATCCGGCAGGTTGCCCGCCAGGCCCATAATAATCGCGATATCGGTATGGTGGCCTTTTCCCGTCAGGGAAAGGGAGCCGTAGACATCGACGACGACTTTGGTTACCTCGGAAAGCAGCCCGCGCTCAATAAGATCGTCCGTGAATTGTTTGCCCGCTTTCATCGGTCCAACGGTGTGGGAGCTGGAAGGGCCAATGCCGATTTTAAAAATATCGAATACGCTGATCATGATGCATCCAGTGCTGTCGGGAGCGCCGCCGTCAGGCGGCGCGGGGGATATTAACTAAACAGAGAGTAGAAAATCGCGGAGATAGCAATCAGGCCCATAATCACCACGAAAACGTTGCTGACGTGGCCGCTGTATTTACGCATCGCCGGGACTTTCTGAATCGCGTACATCGGCATCAGGAACAGAATCATCGCGATAATCGGGCCGCCCAGGGTTTCGATCATCCCGAGGATGCTGGGGTTCAGCGTCGCCACAATCCAGGTGGTGACCAGCATGAACAGGGCGGTGATTTTGTTCAGTTTATTGATTTCGATGGACTTGCCTTTACCGCGCAGGGATTTAATCACCATGCCGTTAAAGCCTTCGCGAGCGCCCAGGTAGTGGCCAAGGAAGGATTTAGTGATGGCGATCATCGCAATGATCGGCGCCATCCAGGCGATGATCGGCGCGTTAAAGTGGTTCGCCAGGTAAGACAGAATCGAGATGTTCTGATCTTTCGCCGCCGCCAGATCCGCCGGGGAGAGGCTCAGTACGCAGCTGAAGACGAAGAACATGACGGTCAGCACCATCATGATGTGCGCGCGGGCCAGAATGCTGGAGCATTTTTTCTCTGCGCCCTGGCCGTACTCTTCGCGTTTCGCGACGGCGAAGGAGGAGATGATCGGCGAGTGGTTAAAAGAAAACACCATCACCGGAATCGCCAGCCACAGGGTCATCCACAGGCCGTTGCCGGTCGCGGTCGCGCTGCTCAGGGAGAGGGTTTCCAGCGCCGCGCCGTTCCACTGCGGAATCAGATAAAAGGCCAGAATCATCAGCGCGACCACGAACGGGAACACCAGCACGCTCATCGCTTTCACAATCATCTGCTCGCCGAAGCGCACGATGGTCATCATGCCGACAATCAGAATCAGGGAAAGAATGGCGCGAGGCGGCGGCGTGATATGCAGCTGGTGCAGCATAAAGCTTTCGACGGTATTGGTGATCGCCACGCTGTAAACCAACAGAATCGGGTAGATGGCGAAGAAGTAGAGCAGGGTAATCAGCTTACCTGCGCCAACGCCGAAATGCTCTTCGACCACTTCAGTGATGTCTTCGCCCGGATTCTTACCGGACAGTACGAAACGGGTCATCCCGCGGTGGGCGAAGAAGGTCATCGGAAAGGCCAGAATCGCCATGATGATCAGCGGGATCATACCGCCGACGCCGGCGTTGATCGGCAGAAACAGGACGCCCGCGCCGATAGCCGTGCCGTACAGGCCCAGCATCCACATGGTGTCCGTCTTACGCCAACCGCTACGGGTAGCATCCGTAACGATGGTGCTGGTTTGAGTGGTTTCCATCTGTATCTCCTGGAGGAAGCAACAAAATCTAATGAAAAAAAACGACTAAATAATATGAAATTCGTTTGTATACGGTTTTTTAGGCATTTTCTCCGTAACAATTGGTGCGGGAAGATACATTTATATGGTGAATGCATCAGTGATCGCGATCTCAAATGCAATAATCCACTTTAAATGTAAGCAATTTTAGTCCAACAGCCTGTTTCTGGTGATCAGCCAGAGATTTGTGGCGCGGAGGCTATCATTTTCAGCATATGAGAGAATAGTGGCGCGACGTAATAACGAGGTTTTTACTGTAAAAATGCGAAGTTCTCGACGTTTTTACGTTAAAAGGCGTTTTTCCTGGTGATATTTATTGCAGTTTTTGGAAACGCAAACGATTGGCTTTTGTAAAGGCGATGCTAAAAATTCATAAAAGGAATGATTTATCTGGAAAGCATACGGGCGAATGGAGAAGCGAAAAAGCGGAGAAAGAGTGCCGCCCGGGCGGGGAGAAATAGCCCGGGGGCGTAAGCCGCCGCCCGGGAGAAGAGCAGAAGAGAACTCAGGAACAGATTTCGTAGCAGGGGATGTAAGCGGTGCCGCCCGGCAGCTTCATACGATGCTGCGCCACAAAGCCCTGCAGCAGATCGTCCATGCGGCGCATCATTGCCGGGTCGCCGTGAATCTTATACGGGCCGAATTTCTCGATAGCCTGGATACCCACCTCTTTAACGTTACCGGCGACGATACCGGAGAAGGCGCGGCGGAGATCCGCTGCCAGCACTTCCACCGGCTGGTCCGGATAGAGTTTAAGGTTGGCCATATTCTCATGGGTCGGATCGAACGGCATCTGCAGGTCCGGCGCAATGCGCATCGACCAGTTGAAGCTGTAGGCGTCGCCGGTCTCGCGGCGATTCTCTTTCACCATCGGCATCGCTTTTTTCATCTGCCGGGCCACTTCCGCGGCGTCGTCAACGATAATGCGATAGTGACGACGGGCGGCTTCACCCAGCGTATGGACGATAAACTCATCCAGCACGCGGAAATAATCGGCGCTCTCTTTTGGCCCGGTGAGAATCAGTGGCAGAACCTGCGACTTGTTCGACGGGTGCATCAAAATGCCCAGCAGATAGAGCAGCTCTTCCGCCGTGCCCACGCCGCCCGGGAAGATGATGATGCCGTGGGCGATGCGCACGAACGCCTCCAGGCGTTTTTCGATATCCGGCATGATGATCAGTTCGTTCACCAGCGGGTTCGGCGGCTCGGCGGCGATAATCGACGGCTCGGTCATACCGATAAAGCGGCTGTCTCTGTAACGCTGCTGCGCGTGGCCGACCGCGGCGCCTTTCATCGGCGCTTCCATCGCGCCCGGTCCACAGCCGGTACAGATATTCAGTTCGCGCAGGCCCAGCTGGGTGCCGACGCGGCGGGCGTACAGATATTCGTTTTCGTTAATCGAGTGGCCGCCCCAGCAGACAATCATGTTTGGCGCTTCGCCGACGTGCAGGGCGCGGGCGTTACGCAAAATGGAGAATACCAGGTTGGTGATATGCACCGAGCTTTCAAGATCGAGATTCGGGAAGCGAACGGTGTTGTGGATCTGGCCGTAGACGAACAGGATATCGCGCAGTACGGCAAACAGGTTGGCCTGCAGGGAACGGATAATACGCCCGTCAACGAAAGCGTCTTCCGGCGGGTTGATCAGTTCCAGCTTCACGCCGCGTTCGCGACGCAGCACGTTAATATCGAAGTTTTCAAAACGAGACAGAAGCTCCTTGCTGTTATCGGTCAGGCTCCCCGAGTTGAGCACAGCAAGCGAGCAGTTGCGAAAGAGTTGATACAGGTCACTGCTGGCGGTGCGTTTAAGCATATCCACTTCCAGCTGCGACAGCATATCCATTGAACCAAGCGGGCTAACATGTGTAATCAAGTGAACTCCTTACAGGACGATTATCGTCTTCCTGTGATTACAATAGCCCTGCTGATGGCGTTTTCACAACCTTGCGCGCGGGTTAACGCGCGCAAATTGTGAAAATGTTTACTATTGACGGGCGAGGCGACCGGTGGCCGGCACAAAATCGGTATTGCTGCGCCACGGGTTGATATCGAGACCGCCTCGTCGCGTGTAGCGCGCATAAACGGAAAGGGCTTCCGGCTGGCAGAAACGCTGAATGTCATTGAAGATGCGCTCTACGCACTGCTCGTGGAACTCGTTGTGGTGGCGGAATGACACCAGATAGCGCAGCAGCTTTTCGCGATCGATTTTCGCCCCGCGATACTGGATTTGCACCGACCCCCAGTCTGGCTGGTGGGTAATCAGGCAGTTGGATTTCAGCAGATGGCTGACCAGGGTCTCTTCGACCACTTTGCCGGCCGCGGCGTCCTGCAGGTAATCGGCGCTGAACTGGTAATTATCGATTTCAATATCCTGATCGTCGATGCAGGTACCGTGCAGATGAGCGACCGGCTGGCCTTCGAGCTCATCGAGGCGATACAGCGCTACCTTCACTTCTCCTTGCGCACAGGCGCTGAGATCGCGCGCCAGCGTCGCCTCGACCGCCTGCCAGTCGGCAAAGCGCGTCTGGTTGAAGCTGTTGAGATAGAGCTTAAAGCTTTTTGATTCCACCAGGTTTACGGTGGTATCGCTGAGCTCCACGTGGCCCACGGCGACCTGCGGCAGGCCTTTGGCGTTCAGCCAGGAGAGCTCATACAGCGTCCAGATATCGGCACCGTGAAACGGCAGGTTATCGGCGTGCAGATCCAGCGGGTCGCGGTTCAGGCTGCGCGGGACGCCCTGAAGCAGGCTTGCGTCGTAGGTATCGCGGTAATCGGTTGATTTTCCGAGCGTCAGGCCGGCCAGCGCCTGATGATTATCGTAAGAAGACATGTTTCACCATAGTTAAAGCGGTTACACTATATGCCAAGTGTATCCTGTCTAACGTGAAGAGAGAAACCGGTGGACCAGCAAACCGCAGAAGCGCTACAAGCATTTACCCAACGTTATTGTGAGGCGTGGCAGCAGCAGCGCTCCAGCCTGCCGCGCAGCGAAGAGCTTTACGGTATCCCGTCGCCGTGCGTCAACGGCACGGATGATGACGGCGTTTTCTGGCAGCCGCAGCCGTTTTCATTAGCACAAAATATTGACGCGGTTGAACGGGCGCTGGAGATTGTGGTACAACAACCGCTTCATGCTTATTATACCACTCAGTTTGCTGGTGATATGCAGGCGCGTTTTGCCGATGAAACTGCCGATGAAACCATGACGCTGCTGCAAACCTGGAGCCCGGATGATTTCCAGCGGGTGCAGGAGAATCTGATTGGTCATCTGCTGGTGCAAAAGCGTTTGAAGCTGTCGCCCACGCTGTTTATCGCCACGCTGGACAGCGAACTGGAGGTCATTTCGGTCTGTAATATGAGCGGTGAAGTGATCAAAGAGACCCTCGGCACCCGAAAACGGACGACCCTTTCTCCCTCGCTTGCGAGTTTCCTTAATTCCCTTAAGCCAGTTCTGTAATCCACAGTACCCAAACTTTTGTGAGAGATCTCTTACAAGACCTGTAAGAGATCGTCATCATTTAAGCCGATCCTCCAGGGGTTGTATTTTAAGAAATATAATATTTTTCAAGTGATTAATGATTTTCTCATTAAGGATACTGACGATTAATCTTAAGATATTGTCTTAACAAGGGTTGTAAGACAGGGCGGAATCAGGGATTCTATACACATCGACAGGGAGTTGATAAAGGAAGTGAACATCAGGATGACGACGCTTCTGCAGGACCCGCCAGGATGGCGTTGCAAGGACAGGCTTCAGGATGAAGCACAGGATAACGCAGGATTGCGTAAAAGGACACCTCCAGGAAGGAGAACGAGAGCCGAGCGGGACGTTCGGTGGATCAGGAAGATCAGGACAGACTTAAGGATGAGTTATTTCGCATCGGGGTGGTGTGAAAGCAGGATGCAACTGTTTATGGATGAACATGGTCAGGAGACCTCAGGAAAAGTTTTCAAGGACGAGCAGGGAGCACCAATGTAGCTGGATTGCTGCAAAACGAACCGGGAGCACTGTTTTATACAGTGCTCCCTTTTTTTATTTCTCGTCTGAATTTGCTATTCTGCGCCGGTTTTTAACTCACCGAGGTTTCCCATGACTCTTGACCATCGCGTGCGCGAGCGCCTGCTCGCCATTGAAGCGCTGCTGCGCGAAACGGAACACTGGCAGGATAGTGCCCCCGATAGCCGCGCGTTTGCCAGCGAACAGCCGTTTTGCCTCGACACCATGGAGCCGCTTGAATGGCTGCAGTGGGTATTGATTCCGCGTATGCACCAGCTTCTGGAAAGCGGAACGCCGCTGCCGCAGAACTTCGCCGTTGCGCCCTATTATGAGATGGCTCTGGATAATGCTCACCCCGTGCGCGAGCGGGTGCTGGCCGAACTGGTCCTGCTGGATGCGCTGTTTGCCGGCGGCGAAGCCTGATGCTGGAGATTTTATATCAGGACCAGTGGCTGGTCGCGGTGAACAAGCCATCGGGCTGGCTGGTGCACCGCAGCTGGCTGGATCGTGATGAAAAAGTGGTGGTGATGCAGACCGTGCGCGACCAGATAGGCCAGCACGTGTTCACCGCCCATCGCCTCGACAGGCCGACGTCCGGCGTGCTGCTGATGGGGCTGTCGAGCGAAGCGGGAAGATTGCTGTCGCAGCAGTTCGAGCAGCATCAAATGCAGAAACGCTATCATGCGATCGCTCGCGGCTGGCTGAACGACGAAGCGGTGCTTGATTACCCGCTGGTTGAGGAACTGGATAAAATCGCCGATAAGTTTGCCCGCGAAAATAAAGACCCGCAGCCGGCGGTGACGCATTATCGCGGCCTGGCGACGGTAGAGATGCCGGTGGCGACCGGCCGTTACCCCACGACCCGCTATAGCCTGGTGGAGCTGGAACCGAAAACCGGACGTAAACACCAGCTACGTCGCCATCTTGCCCATCTTCGC
Organism: Klebsiella sp. JN_Kp126; assembly: GCF_033843325.1. Classification (NCBI taxonomy): domain Bacteria; kingdom Pseudomonadati; phylum Pseudomonadota; class Gammaproteobacteria; order Enterobacterales; family Enterobacteriaceae; genus Klebsiella; species Klebsiella sp. JN_Kp126. Next base: position 16,375 of record NZ_JAWXQV010000044.1, read on the forward strand.
CATCCGATTATCGGCGATAGCAAACACGGCGATTTGCGGCAGAATCGCAGCGCGGCGGCGCACTTTGGCTGCGATCGGCTGATGCTGCACGCCAGCCAGCTCTCGTTAACGCATCCCTTTACCGGCGAACCGTTGGTTATTCGCGCCGGTCTTGACGACGTCTGGATGCGCGCGCTGTCGCAGTTTGGCTGGCGCGGCCTTCTCCCGCTAAATGAAAGGGTTGAGTTTGCCGACGACTGCGGTCAGGATGAAGAGATACAGGTCAATTCAGGGAGATAGTCATGGCAGAAGTCGGAATTTTTGTCGGCACGATGTATGGAAATTCGCTCTTGGTCGCCGAAGAGGCGCAGGCTATTTTGAGCGGGCTGGGGCATCAGGCGAAAGTCTTTGAGGATCCCGAGGTCAAAGACTGGGAGTCGTATAGCGGTAGATATGTGCTGGTGGTGACATCGACCACCGGACAGGGCGATTTACCGGACAGTATCGTGCCCTTGTACGAAGGCATCAAAGATATGTATCAGCCGCATTTACGCTATGGGATTATCGCCCTGGGCGATAGCACCTACGCTAACTTCTGCGGCGGCGGCTTAAAGTTTGATGCGTTATTGCAGGAACAGGGCGGCACGCGCGTTGGCGAGATGCTGATGATTGACGCCAGCGAAGATCCGGAACCCGAAAGCGTCTCTAACCCATGGGTAACGCAGTGGGCGTCGCTGCTCGATTAAAAAGTTTCGCCCTCTCCCTACACTAGAGGGCGCTCCTTTTTTACTGATGTTCAATGCCAGAGCCAGATTAACGGTCAAAAAGATCGTACCAATTCTCCGCGTAGCTGGCTTCGGGCATTTGCCTTAAAACCTGTGTAATGCCAGGGCCTTTACCGGGCTATTTCACGGGGTCAAGAGAGTTGATTCACACTCCTGCCTTTTGCACCGCCGTTTCCGCCTCTGAACGCGCGCGGTTTTTCATTTCCGTGAACCATCCCCCATCTCATTAGGCATACGCCATAAATCACATTTACTCAGCCGGTGAAAGCTGTGTATTTGCACGGTGAGCCCGCCAGCCCCTCTTTTTATACTTTCCCTGCCAGTTCCCAATGCAGTGCCAGATATAACGAAAACAATGAAAAACACTAACACGTCATTCTGAGTACCCTACAGGTTGTGCTGTTCAGAATGAACGTAGCTAACGCTATGATTCAGGAGTGCAACAATGAGTTCATTAAGTCAGGCGGCGAGCGGCGCTGAAAAGCGCACCAATGCTCGCTACTGGATAGTGGTGATGCTGTTTATCGTCACATCCTTCAACTACGGCGACCGCGCCACCTTATCCATTGCCGGATCGGAGATGGCCAAAGATATTGGTCTTGACGCCGTTGGCATGGGGTATGTTTTCTCCGCGTTCTCATGGGCCTATGTGATCGGCCAAATCCCGGGCGGTTGGCTGCTTGACCGTTTCGGTTCAAAACGCGTCTACTTCTGGTCCATTTTTATCTGGTCCATGTTTACCCTGCTGCAGGGCTTCGTTGATATCTTCAGCGGCTTCGGCATTATCGTCGCGCTGTTTACCCTGCGTTTTCTTGTCGGCCTGGCCGAAGCGCCCTCTTTCCCCGGAAACAGCCGTATCGTCGCGGCGTGGTTCCCGGCGCAGGAGAGGGGCACAGCGGTGGCTATCTTTAACTCCGCGCAATACTTTGCCACCGTTATTTTTGCGCCAATCATGGGGTGGCTGACCCATGAGGTGGGCTGGTCGCACGTGTTCTTCTTTATGGGCGGCCTCGGGATTATCATCAGCTTTGTCTGGCTGAAGGTGATTCATGAACCCAACCAGCATCCGGGCGTGAACCAAAAAGAGCTCGATTACATCGCCGCAGGCGGCGCGCTTATCAACATGGATCAGGCGGCGGCCAAAGCCAAAGTGCCGTTTAGCGTAAAATGGGGGCAAATTAAGCAGCTGCTGGGCTCCCGCATGATGATTGGCGTCTATATCGGACAGTACTGCATTAACGCTTTAACCTATTTCTTTATCACCTGGTTCCCGGTTTATCTGGTGCAGGCGCGCGGCATGTCCATTCTGAAAGCCGGTTTTGTCGCTTCGGTGCCAGCTATCTGCGGCTTCGCGGGCGGGGTGCTCGGCGGGATTATTTCCGACTGGCTGATGCGTCGTACCGGCTCGCTGAATATCGCGCGTAAAACGCCGATCGTGATGGGGATGCTGCTGTCGATGGTGATGGTGTTCTGTAACTACGTCAACGTGGAGTGGATGATCATCGGCTTTATGGCGCTGGCCTTCTTCGGTAAAGGCATCGGCGCGCTGGGCTGGGCGGTCATGGCGGATACGGCGCCGAAAGAGATCAGCGGCCTGAGCGGCGGTCTGTTCAACATGTTCGGCAATATCTCCGGTATCGTGACGCCGATTGCGATTGGCTACATCGTTGGCACCACCGGTTCGTTTAACGGCGCGCTGATTTATGTGGGGGTCCATGCGCTGGTGGCGGTACTGAGCTATCTGGTGCTGGTGGGTGATATTAAGCGTATTGAACTGAAACCTGTGGCAGGACAATCATCATGACAACGCAATCGAGCCCCGTTATCACCGACATGAAGGTTATCCCGGTGGCCGGGCAGGACAGTATGCTGCTCAATATCGGCGGTGCCCATAACGCGTACTTTACCCGCAACATCGTGGTGCTGACCGATAACGCTGGCAATACCGGCGTCGGCGAGGCGCCCGGCGGCGAGGTGATTTATCAGACGCTGGTGGATGCTATCCCGATGGTTTTGGGGCAGGAAATCGCCCGCCTGAATAAAGTGGTTCAGCAGGTGCATAAAGGCAACCAGGCCGCGGATTTTGACACCTTTGGTAAAGGCGCCTGGACGTTCGAACTGCGGGTGAACGCGGTGGCGGCGCTGGAGGCTGCGCTGCTGGATCTACTGGGCAAGGCGCTCAACGTGCCGGTTTGCGAACTGCTGGGGCCGGGCAAGCAGCGCGATGCGGTAACCGTGCTGGGCTACCTGTTCTACGTGGGCGATCGCACCAAAACCGCTCTGCCTTATCTGGACAGCACGCCGGGCAGCCACGCGTGGTATCGCCTGCGTCATCAGGAGGCGCTGAACAGCGAGGCGGTGGTGCGCCTGGCGGAGGCCGCGCAGGATCGCTACGGCTTTAAAGATTTCAAACTCAAGGGCGGCGTGCTGCCCGGCGAGCAGGAGATCGAAACCGCCCGCGCGCTGAAGAAGCGTTTCCCGGATGCGCGCATTACGGTCGACCCTAACGGCGCCTGGCTGCTGGATGAAGCCATCGCCCTGTGCAAAGGGCTGAACGATGTGCTGACCTACGCCGAAGACCCCTGCGGCGCCGAGCAGGGCTTTTCCGGCCGCGAAGTGATAGCGGAGTTTCGCCGCGCCACCGGTTTGCCGGTGGCAACTAACATGATCGCCACCAACTGGCGCGAAATGGGCCATGCGGTGATGCTGAACGCCGTGGATATTCCGCTGGCCGATCCGCACTTCTGGACCCTGTCCGGCGCGGTGCGCGTGGCGCAGCTGTGCGATGACTGGGGCCTGACCTGGGGCTGCCATTCCAATAACCACTTTGATATTTCACTGGCCATGTTCACCCACGTCGGCGCGGCGGCGCCGGGTAACCCCACGGCCATTGATACCCACTGGATTTGGCAGGAGGGAGATTGCCGCCTGACCAAAAATCCGCTGGAGATTAAGCACGGAAAAATTGCTGTTCCGGACGCGCCAGGACTTGGCGTTGAGCTGGACTGGGAGCAGGTACAGAAAGCGCATGAGGCGTATAAAAAGCTGCCCGGCGGCGCGCGTAATGACGCAGGCCCAATGCAGTACCTGATCCCCGGATGGACTTTTGACCGTAAACGCCCCGTTTTCGGCCGTCACTGATTTGAATAAGGACTAAATTATGAGCGCACAATTTTCGACCCCCGTTGTTTCTTCTATGCAGGTCATTCCGGTCGCGGGCCACGACAGCATGCTGATGAACCTGAGCGGCGCGCACGCCCCGTTCTTCACGCGCAATATTGTGGTGATCAAAGATAATTCCGGCCATACCGGCGTCGGTGAAATCCCCGGCGGAGAGAAAATCCGCACCACCCTGGAGGACGCGATCCCGCTGGTGGTCGGTAAGACGCTGGGTGAATACAAAAACGTGCTGACCGCCGTGCGCAATACTTTCGCCGACCGCGACGCCGGTGGACGCGGTTTGCAGACCTTCGATCTGCGTACCACAATTCACGTAGTGACCGGGATCGAAGCGGCGATGCTTGACCTGCTGGGCCAGCATCTGGGCGTGAACGTGGCGTCTCTGCTGGGCGATGGCCAACAGCGCAGCGAAGTGGAAATGCTCGGCTACCTGTTCTTCGTCGGCAACCGCAAAGCCACGCCGCTGCCGTATCAGAGCCAGCCGGATGACAAATGCGACTGGTATCGCCTGCGTCATGATGAAGCGATGACCCCGGATGCGGTGGTGCGCCTGGCGGAAGCGGCGTATGAGAAATATGGCTTTAATGACTTTAAACTGAAAGGCGGCGTACTGGCCGGGGAAGAGGAAGCGGAGTCCATCGTTGCGCTGGCGAAGCGCTTCCCGCAGGCGCGCGTGACCCTCGATCCGAACGGCGCGTGGTCGCTGGATGAAGCGATCAAAATTGGCAAATACCTGAAAGGCTCTCTGGCCTATGCGGAAGATCCGTGCGGCGCAGAACAGGGCTTCTCCGGACGCGAAGTGATGGCGGAGTTCCGCCGCGCCACCGGCCTGCCGACGGCGACCAATATGATCGCGACCGACTGGCGTCAGATGGGCCACACGCTGTCGCTGCAGTCCGTCGATATCCCGCTGGCGGATCCGCACTTCTGGACCATGCAGGGTTCCGTCCGCGTGGCGCAGATGTGCCACGAGTTTGGCCTGACCTGGGGCTCGCACTCTAACAACCACTTTGATATCTCGCTGGCGATGTTTACCCACGTGGCGGCGGCAGCGCCGGGTAAAATTACCGCCATCGACACCCACTGGATCTGGCAGGAGGGTAACCAGCGTCTGACCAAAGAGCCCTTTGAAATTAAAGGCGGGATGGTACAGGTACCGGCGAAACCGGGTCTGGGCGTGGAGCTCGATATGGATCGGGTAATGAAAGCTCATGAGCTGTACCAGAAACACGGCCTGGGCGCGCGCGATGACGCGATGGGCATGCAGTATTTGATCCCGAACTGGACGTTTGATAACAAGCGTCCGTGCATGGTGCGCTAAAGAAATACCGGTCCCTTCGGGGACCGGTTTCCTGCACGGCGTCGGGTAATCGTTCATTTTAAGGACAGCATATGAAGATAGTGATCGCACCGGATTCATACAAGGAGAGCCTGAGTGCGCTGGATGTCGCAACCGCGATAGAACAAGGTTTTCGGGAAATTTACGCCGATGCGGAGTACGTTAAGCTGCCGGTTGCCGACGGTGGCGAAGGAACCGTTGAAGCCATGGTTGCCGCGACCCAGGGATGCCGGATTGCGGTCACCGTCACCGGTCCGCTCGGTGAACCCGTGGAGGCCTTTTATGGCCTGTCGGGCGACAGGCAGTGCGCGTTTATTGAAATGGCGGCGGCAAGCGGCCTGGAGAGCGTACCGCCGGCGCGGCGAAATCCTTTGCTGACCACTTCATGGGGGACCGGCGAGCTGATTCGCCATGCGCTGGATGCCGGAGTGAGGCAAATTATTATCGGCATCGGCGGCAGCGCGACGAACGACGGCGGCGCCGGGATGGTACAGGCGCTGGGGGCGAAACTGCTGACCAAAGATAACCAGCAGATTGCCGCCGGCGGACGCGCGCTGGAGAGCCTCGCGCGCATCGACGTTAGCGAACTTGATAAACGCCTGGCCGGCTGTCGTATTGACGTCGCTTGCGATGTTACTAACCCGCTGACGGGACCACAGGGCGCGACGGCGGTATTTGGGCCGCAGAAAGGGGCGACGGCGGAGATGATCCCCTGCCTGGACAACGCGCTGGCCCATTTTGCCGATATTATCCATCGCGATTTAGAACTTGATGTGCTGCATCTTGAAGGCGGCGGCGCGGCGGGGGGAATGGGCGCGGGCCTGTACGCCTTTTGCGGCGCAAAGCTGCGGCCGGGCATTGAGATTGTGACCGATGCGCTCCATCTTGCCGATATCGTGGCGGATGCGGACCTGGTGATCACCGGCGAAGGGCGTATCGATAGCCAGACGGTTCACGGCAAAGTGCCGGTTGGCGTGGCGAGGGTGGCAAAACGCTACAACCTGCCGGTCATCGGCATTGCCGGGAGCCTGACGGCTGACGTCGGCGTCGTGCATCAGCACGGCCTGGATGCGGTATTCAGCGTGATTTATTCAGTTTGCACCCTGGAGCAAGCACTGGAAAATGCCGCCGAAAACGTGCGTATGACGGCGAGAAACGTCGCCGCCGTGCTGAAAATGGGCCGGCTATTATAGGTTTTTCCCCGGTCGCGAAGCGCAGACCGGGGCTCGCGTTTTACATCCTCTAAATCCCCAACAGCTTACAGGCTTCGCGCGCGACGTTGTCCATTTCATCCAGCAGCTCCAGAAACTCCGGCTCCATCTCCTCGGCGGCGGTGCCCGCGCGTAGCTGGCTCTCAAGGGTATGACACAGTTTTTTCAGCCGCGGCACGCCGCTATAGCTACAGCTGCCGTGAAGCTTATGAATAAGATCCAGCACGCCTTCCGGCTGTTCTCCCACCAGCTGTTCTTCTACCTTGTTACGCACCTCCGGCATAAAGGCGAGCAGCATCTGCAGCATTTCCCGCGCCAGATCCGGTTTCATCGCCGCCTGACGCAGCGCCAGCTGCCAGTCGAGGGTGATGTCATGGTTAACGGGCGGCTCAACAGGCTCCGCGGCGACCTGCGGCGGTAGCGTCTTTCCCGGCTGGTAGCGCAGCAGCAGGCTGTAGAGCTTATCCTCCTCAATGGGTTTCGCCAGATAGTCGTTCATCCCCGCGCTGAGTAATTTCTCTCGCTGCCCTTCCAGGGCGTGGGCGGTCACGGCGATCACCGGCGTTTGCTGCTGATGAGGGAGCTGGTGAATCAGTTCGCAGGCGCGGATCCCATCCATCTCCGGCATCTGAATATCCATCAGAATCAGATCCTGCTGCGTTTCTCTGGCCCGCTCGACGGCGTGCTGGCCGCTGTCGCAGAGGATAACGTGCTGGACTAAATCCTCCAGCAGGGCGCCGATAAGCTTGAGATTCGCCGGATTGTCATCAACGGCCATGACCGTCATCGGAAGCTTCTTACTATCGGAACGCGGCGGCAGAACCGTTGGCTGCGTCTGGCAGGAGGCCGTCAGCGCTGGCAATAAGCGCGTTGAGGTCAGTGGCTTAAGCAAACAGGCGGCAATGCCGTCCTGGCGCAGCGTTTCGGCGCTGACCTGGGCGTGGCACGGCAGGGCCAGCACCAGATGATCGGCAAGCTTGCTGGCTCTTTCCAGCTTATCGCGATGCTGGCTCAGGTCGCGTATTGATACGGGAATGCCGGCCAGCAGGATATCGTAGTGAGCATCCGGTAGGGCGGTCATCGTCGGACTGTAAACCACCTCCAGCGGCGTTGTCGCCAGTAGCTCCATCGTACACTGCGCCGCCGCCGCGTTGGCCTCGATATAGGCCAGCTTTTTACCCGCCAGGCACTGGGTTGGCACGCTGTCGGGAACCGCGTTGGGGTTGAGGTCGAGGCTGATATGGAACCAGAACGTCGAGCCGCGATTAGGCTGGCTATGGAAGGAGATATCGCCGCCCATCTCTTTCACCAGCCGCTGGGTGATGACCAGCCCAAGTCCGGTTCCTCCGTGGCGACGGGAGATGCTGGCGTCGGCCTGGCGGAACGCCTGGAACAGACGCGACTGATCGCGTTCAGGAATTCCGATACCGGTATCGTGGATCTGGACTTCGATTTGTACTCTTGAGTTGCTGATGGCGCGCTGTTCCACCAGCACGTCGATATTGCCGTGTTCGGTGAACTTAATGGCGTTGCCCATCAGGTTGGTAATAATTTGCTGCAGGCGCAGCGGGTCGCCAATGACGTTATCCGGCACATCGTTTTTGATATTCAGCGTCAGCTCCAGCCCCTTATCGTGCGCCGAGTGCGCCAGCAGCGTGACCACCTCGTCCAGCGAAGTGCGCAGCAGGAACGGAATACTCTCCAGAATAAGCTTCCCGGCTTCGAGCTTAGAGAAGTCCAGAACATCGTTAATGATGGCCAGCAGATTATTCGCGGAACGCTCAATGGTCGTCAGGTGATCGCGCTGGGTAGTGTTTAAGTCGGTCTTCAGCGTCAGGCGGGTAAAGCCAATGACGCCGTTGAGCGGCGTGCGCAGTTCATGAGACATATTGGCGAGGAATTCGGATTTGATTCGCGCCGCTTCCTGCGCGCGTTTTTTCGCCAGGTCCAGCTCGACGTTCTGGATTTCCATCTGTTCAAGCGTTTCCCGCAGATCCGATGTCGCCTGATCGACGTTATGCTGCATCTCTTCGTGGTAGGCCGCCAGCGACATGGCCATGGAGTTGATACCGTTTTTCAGCATATCCAGCTCGCCGAGCATAAAGCCTTCGACGCGGCTATCAAGCTGGCCCCGGCGGATGCGGTCAACGGTATTCACCATATTGCGGATCGGCCCGGTCACGTCGCGCATCAGCCGCCAGCCGAAGATCAGCGCAATACCGATACAGAACAGCATCATCACGCTGGAGATAAAGATCTCTTTGTACTGCTGTAGCCGCACCGATTTGAGATCCATCTCAAGCGCCACGTAGCCCAGCATATTGTCCGGCATCTTGGCATCGCTTCCCGGTGATTCATCCGGTGAATAACTTTCAGAGATAATAGGGGTACGCAAAATCATCAAATCGCCGTGGCGCTCCACGCTCAGGCGGCGGGGAAAGGGTTCCCCTTTTGGCAGCTGAAGTTCGCCGGGATCGAGCTGAAAGTTAGAGGTGACAAACAGCCTGTTGTGCGAGTCGTAGATGGAAATGGCGCGCACAATATCGGAGTGGCGGCGGTGCAGCACGCTGATGAGCTGCCCGATTGACTCGCGGTTTTGCAAATTCATGCCATATTCACTGGAGACCGCCAGCGGTTCGATAATGCTGGCGCCGGCATCCTCCAGCTGGCGCTGTAGGTCGTTATAGCGGTGTGCGACGAAGAAAATACTGAGCAGCAGACCGATCAGAACGGTAGGCGCCAGAATAAGAATCATCATGCGGGCACGAAGGCTGTAGTTGGTCATGCGGTTCCATTATGGGAGAATATACACATCATCTTTCAGGAGGCTGGTGCGTTGTTACTCTGGCTCATCCTGACCGAACTCTTATTCAGAGTCAGTATATTTAATTGAGACAAATCTCTACGATGGCGCAATTCTACTCTGCAAAACGGCGTGTGACGACGCGCCAGATCATAACCGTTACAGTAAATGACCTTGACCCCTTCGGCCAGGGCGTTGCGCGTCATCAGGGTAAGGCGCTGTTTATCAGCGGTTTATTGCCACAGGAGCAGGCTAACGTTGTTGTGGTCGAAGATAAAAAACAGTACGCCCGCGCCCAGGTTAAACGCCGTCTTAGCGATAGCCCGCAGCGGCAGGCGCCGCGCTGCCCGCATTTTGGCATCTGCGGCGGGTGCCAGCAGCAGCACGCCAGCATTGAGCTGCAGCAGCAGAGCAAACGCGCCGCGCTCGCGAGGCTGATGAAGCGCGAGGTTGATGACATTATAGCCGCTTCGCCGTGGGGCTATCGCCGCCGGGCGCGTCTGAGCTTGAATTATCAGCCAAAGTCCCAACAATTACAGATGGGCTTCCGCAAGGCTAACGCCAGCGAGATCGTCGATGTGGTGCAGTGCCCCGTTTTGGTGCCCACTCTTGGTGCGCTATTGCCCGCGGTACGTGAATGTCTTAGCGAATTGAAATCGGTGCGTCAGCTTGGCCACGTTGAGCTGGTGCAGGCGGATAACGGCCCGCTGATGGTATTGCGCCATACGGCGGCGCTTCCCGCGGCAGATAAAGAAAAGCTGGAACGTTTTTCGCAATCTCACGGTCTTTCCCTGTACCTCGCCCCGCAAAGCGAGATACTGGAACATATTCGCGGGGAAGCCCCCTGGTATACCTCGGACGGTCTACGCTTAGTGTTCAGTCCGCGCGATTTTATCCAGGTGAACGATGGCGTAAACCAGCTGATGGTGCGTACGGCGCTGGAATGGCTGGATATCCAGCCTCAGGATCGCGTGCTGGACCTCTTTTGCGGCATGGGCAACTTTACCCTGCCGCTGGCGAAGCGTGCGGCGCAGGTGGTTGGCGTTGAAGGGGTTCCCGCGCTGGTGGCGAAGGGCCAGGAGAACGCGGCGTTGAACGGGTTGCATAATGTGACTTTCTTCCATGAGAACCTGGAAGAGGACGTCACCCGCCAGGCGTGGGCGAAGCACGGTTTTGATAAGGTCTTGCTCGACCCGGCGCGCGCCGGCGCGGCGGGCGTTATGTTACATATTATAAAATTAGCGCCGCGTCGGGTGGTGTATGTTTCATGTAACCCGGCGACCCTGGCGCGCGATAGCGACGTTTTATTGCAGGCGGGATATACCATTCAACGCCTGGCGATGCTCGATATGTTCCCGCATACCGGACATCTGGAATCAATGGTGTTGTTTGAGCACAAGAATCATTCAAATCGCAGTGAAGCGGCATCCTCAGAAGCAGATGACTGAGATAAAAGACGAACGCCAGCGTTGGCGCGGTTTGAAGGATGAAGTGTAAAAGTTGAGGCTTGCCGACTTCGGCAGGCGGTCCCTTAAGGAGAGGACAATGGTTGCGGTAAGAAGTGCACATTTAAATAAAGCTGGTGAATTTGACCCGAAGAAATGGATCGCGAGTCTGGGAATTTCCAGCCAGCAGTCGTGTGAACGCTTAGCCGAAACCTGGGATTATTGTCGAGAGAAAACGCAGGGGCATCCGCAGGCCGATCTCCTGCTATGGCGCGGCGTGGAGATGGTGGAAATTCTCTCCATGTTGAGCATGGATATCGATACGCTGCGCGCGGCGATGCTTTTCCCGCTGGCGGACGGTAACGTCGTCAGCGAAGAGATCATGCAGGAGAGCGTCGGGAAATCGGTCGTCACCCTGATCCACGGCGTACGGGACATGGCCGCGATACGCCAGCTTAAAGCCACCCATACGGATTCGGTCTCCTCTGAACAGGTGGACAACATTCGCCGCATGCTGCTGGCGATGGTCGATGACTTCCGCTGCGTGGTGATTAAAATCGCCGAGCGCATCGCCCATCTGCGTGAAGTGAAAGATGCGCCGGAAGATGAGCGCGTACTGGCGGCAAAAGAGTGTACCAATATTTACGCGCCGCTGGCCAACCGCCTGGGGATCGGCCAGCTGAAGTGGGAGCTCGAAGATTACTGCTTCCGCTATCTGCATCCGGCGGAATATAAGCGAATCGCTAAGCTGTTACACGAGCGGCGCATCGATCGTGAACATTATATTGATGAATTCGTCAGCCATTTACGCACGGAAATGAAAACCGAGGGCGTCAAGGCTGAGGTCTACGGGCGTCCCAAGCATATCTACAGCATCTGGCGCAAAATGCAGAAAAAACATCTCGCCTTCGACGAGCTGTTTGACGTGCGGGCGGTGCGTATTGTCGCCGAGCGCCTGCAGGACTGCTATGCCGCGCTGGGGATCGTGCATACTCATTACCGCCATCTGCCGGATGAGTTCGATGATTACGTCGCCAATCCCAAGCCTAATGGCTACCAGTCAATTCATACCGTCGTGCTTGGCCCCGGCGGAAAAACCATTGAAATTCAGATCCGTACCCGCCAGATGCATGAAGATGCCGAGCTGGGCGTGGCCGCGCACTGGAAGTATAAAGAGGGCGCCAGCGCAGCGGCCAGCGGCGGGCGCGGCTATGAAGATCGCATTGCCTGGCTGCGTAAACTGATCGCCTGGCAGGAAGAGATGGCCGATTCCGGCGAGATGCTGGATGAGGTGCGCAGCCAGGTCTTTGATGACCGGGTTTATGTCTTTACGCCGAAGGGCGACGTGGTGGATTTGCCTTCGGGTTCGACGCCGCTCGATTTTGCCTACCATATACACAGCGATGTCGGCCACCGCTGCATCGGGGCGAAAATCGGCGGGCGTATTGTGCCGTTCACCTATCAGCTGCAGATGGGCGACCAGATTGAAATCATCACCCAGAAGCAGCCCAACCCCAGCCGCGACTGGCTGAACCCGAACCTTGGCTACGTCACCACCAGCCGCGGGCGTTCCAAAATTCACGCCTGGTTCCGCAAGCAGGATCGCGACAAGAATATTCTTGCCGGGCGACAGATCCTTGATGATGAGCTCGAGCATCTGGGCATCAGCCTGAAGGACGCGGAAAAGCATCTGCTGCCGCGCTATAACTTTAACGAGCAGGACGAACTGCTGGCGGCGATTGGCGGGGGCGATATTCGCCTCAACCAGATGGTTAATTTCCTGCAGGCGCAGTTTAATAAACCCAGCGCGGCGGAGCAGGATGCGGCGGCGTTAAAGCAGCTGCAGCAGAAAACCCACGCTCCGCAGAATCGCAGCAAAGACAATGGTCGCGTGGTGGTGGAGGGCGTCGGCAATCTGATGCACCACATTGCGCGCTGCTGCCAGCCGATTCCCGGCGACGAGATCGTGGGCTTTATCACCCAGGGCCGCGGGATCTCGGTGCACCGCGCGGATTGCGATCAGCTCGCGGAGCTACAGTCTCATGCTCCCGAGCGCATCGTTGACGCGGTGTGGGGAGAGAGCTACTCGGCGGGCTACTCGCTGGTGGTGCGCGTCCAGGCCAACGATCGTAGCGGCCTGCTGCGCGACATCACCACCATTCTCGCCAATGAGAAGGTCAACGTGCTGGGCGTTGCCAGCCGCAGCGATACTAAACAGCAGATGGCGACGATCGATATGACCATTGAGATCTACAACCTGCAGGTGCTGGGGCGCGTACTGGCGAAGCTGAATCAGGTACCTGACGTCATCGACGCCCGTCGTCTGCACGGCGGATAAACTCCCACGCTTATGTCAGCCGGGTCAGGCGCTACCGCCACCCGGCATTTTTTTATCAGGACAGACTTATGACTCAAATCGAACGCCTGCTCGGCATTATGCGGCGTCTGCGCGATCCGGAAAACGGCTGCCCGTGGGACAAAGAGCAGACCTTTGCCACCATCGCGCCGTATACCCTTGAAGAAACCTATGAAGTGCTCGACGCTATCGCCCGCGAAGATTTTGACGATCTGCGCGGTGAGCTGGGCGACCTGTTGTTCCAGGTCGTCTTCTACGCTCAGATGGCGCAGGAAGAGGGGCGCTTTGATTTTAACGATATCTGCGCCGCCATCAGCGACAAGCTGGAGCGCCGTCATCCGCATATTTTCGGCGAGGCGAGCGCCGGTAGCAGCAGCGAAGTGCTGGCCCGCTGGGAACAGATCAAAAGCGCTGAGCGAGCGGAAAAGTCCCAGCACTCCGCGCTGGACGACATCCCGCATAGCCTTCCGGCGCTGATGCGCGCGCATAAAATCCAGAAACGCTGCTCGGCGGTAGGCTTTGACTGGACCTCTCTGGGGCCGGTGCTGGATAAAGTGCACGAAGAAATAGATGAAGTGATGCACGAAGCGCAGCAGGCCGTGGTGGATGAAGCTAAACTGGAGGAGGAAGTGGGCGACCTGCTGTTTGCGACGGTCAATTTATCCCGCCATTTAGGGGTAAAAGCCGAAGTTGCGCTGCAAAAAGCCAACCTGAAGTTTGAGCGCAGGTTCCGCGAAGTTGAGCGGATTGTCGCCGCGCGCGGCCTGGAAATGACCGGCGTTGACCTCGATACCATGGAGCGGGTGTGGCAGGAAGTAAAACGCCAGGAAACTGATCTCTAAAGAGTTTTCGTGATCAAGCGCTATTTGTGTGATTTTTTAAATAACAAGCGCTTGATTTACGTCAAAAACATTTCGCCAAAAGCGGCTATTTTCTCACTCCCTGCGTTTGTGTGGGCCTGATGAAAAGGAGGGATAATGAAAGTTTGTGGCGTCAGTCATGATCGGGTATACTGCTTTCCCGTCCTGGTTATTCCATCGTCTTTTAAACCTAACTTCTCAGGTTCAGCATGACAACGAACTATATTTTTGTGACCGGCGGGGTCGTATCCTCTCTGGGTAAAGGCATTGCCGCAGCTTCCCTCGCAGCCATTCTCGAAGCCCGCGGGCTTAACGTGACCATGATGAAACTGGATCCGTACATCAACGTCGATCCGGGCACCATGAGCCCAATCCAACACGGGGAAGTGTTCGTTACTGAAGACGGCGCTGAAACCGATCTGGACCTGGGTCACTACGAGCGTTTCATTCGCACCAAGATGACCCGTCGCAACAACTTCACCACGGGTCGTATTTACTCTGACGTCCTGCGCAAAGAGCGTCGCGGCGACTATCTGGGTGCCACCGTTCAGGTTATTCCGCATATCACCAACGCGATCAAAGAGCGCGTGCTGGCCGGCGGTGAAGGCCATGATGTGGTGCTGGTTGAAATCGGCGGCACCGTTGGCGATATTGAATCGCTGCCGTTCCTTGAAGCGATTCGCCAGCTGGCGGTGGATATCGGTCGTGAAAACGCGCTGTTTATGCACCTGACCCTGGTGCCGTACATGGCCGCCGCGGGTGAAGTCAAAACCAAGCCGACCCAGCACTCCGTTAAAGAACTGCTCTCCATCGGTATTCAGCCTGACATTCTGGTCTGCCGCTCCGATCGCGCTATTCCGGCGAACGAACGTGCCAAAATTGCATTGTTCTGCAATGTGCCGGAAAAAGCCGTTATTTCGATGAAAGATGTCGATTCCATTTATAAAATCCCGGGCCTGTTGAAATCTCAGGGTCTGGACGATTATATTTGTAAACGATTCAGCTTAAACTGTCCGGAAGCGAACCTGGCCGAATGGGAACAGGTTATCTACGAAGAAGCGAACCCGGCAGGTGAAGTCACCATTGGTATGGTCGGCAAGTACATTGAACTGCCGGACGCCTACAAATCGGTGATTGAAGCGCTGAAACACGGCGGTCTGAAAAATCGCGTCACCGTCAACATCAAGCTGATTGATTCGCAGGATGTGGAAACGCGCGGCGTCGAAATTCTGAAGAATTTAGACGCAATCCTGATTCCTGGTGGCTTCGGCTATCGCGGGGTTGAAGGTAAGATTGCCACCGCGCGCTACGCGCGTGAAAACAACATTCCATACCTGGGCATTTGCCTGGGGATGCAGGTCGCGCTGATTGAGTTCGCGCGCAACGTAGCGGGGATGGAAAACGCCAACTCAACGGAATTTGTGCCAGACTGTAAGTACCCGGTCGTGGCCCTGATTACCGAATGGCGTGATGAAGACGGTAATGTCGAAGTCCGCTCTGATAAGAGCGATCTCGGCGGCACGATGCGCCTCGGCGCGCAGCAGTGCCAGCTGGCTGAAGATAGCCTGGTGCGCCAGCTGTACGGCGAGCCAACCATTACCGAACGCCATCGTCACCGCTACGAAGTCAACAATATGTTGCTGAAGCCGATTGAAAATGCGGGCCTGCGTATTGCGGGCCGTTCCGGGGATGATCAGTTGGTCGAGATCATCGAGGTGCCTAACCATCCGTGGTTCGTCGCCTGTCAGTTCCATCCGGAGTTTACTTCGACGCCGCGTGATGGCCATCCGCTGTTTGCTGGCTTTGTGAAAGCCGCTGGCGAGTACCAGAAGCGTCAGGCGAAGTAAAAGAGTTAGAACGGCAATGCACCCATCCGGGTGCATTGTTTGTCTGGAGTTTTAGTTTAACTTGTACTGAGGAAAACCTAATGTCCAAAATCGTTAAAGTCATCGGTCGTGAAATCATCGACTCCCGTGGTAACCCGACTGTTGAAGCCGAAGTACACCTGGAAGGTGGTTTCGTCGGTATGGCAGCTGCTCCGTCAGGTGCTTCTACTGGCTCCCGCGAAGCGCTGGAACTGCGCGATGGCGACAAATCCCGTTTCATGGGTAAAGGCGTACTGAAAGCTGTTGGCGCGGTTAACGGCCCGATCGCTCAGGCAATCCTTGGCAAAGATGCCAAAGATCAGGCTGGCATCGACAAAATCATGATCGACCTGGACGGTACTGAAAACAAATCTAACTTCGGTGCGAACGCCATCCTGGCCGTCTCTCTGGCTAACGCCAAAGCTGCCGCTGCTTCTAAAGGTCAGCCGCTGTACGAGCACATCGCTGAGCTGAACGGCACCCCGGGCAAATACTCCATGCCGGTTCCGATGATGAACATCATCAACGGTGGCGAGCACGCTGACAACAACGTCGACATCCAGGAGTTTATGATTCAGCCGGTTGGCGCTAAATCCCTGAAAGAAGCCGTACGTATGGGTTCTGAAGTGTTCCACAACCTGGCTAAAGTTCTGAAAGCTAAAGGTATGAACACCGCTGTTGGTGACGAAGGCGGCTACGCGCCGAACCTGGGCTCCAACGCTGAAGCGCTGGCTGTTATCGCTGAAGCGGTTAAAGCTGCTGGCTACGAGCTGGGCAAAGACATCACCCTGGCGATGGACTGCGCGGCTTCTGAATTCTACAAAGACGGTAAATACGTTCTGGCCGGCGAAGGCAACAAAGCGTTCACCTCTGAAGAATTCACCCACTTCCTGGAAGAGCTGACCAAACAGTACCCGATCGTCTCCATCGAAGATGGCCTGGACGAATCTGACTGGGACGGTTTCGCATACCAGACTAAAGTACTGGGCGACAAAATCCAGCTGGTTGGTGACGATCTGTTCGTAACCAACACCAAGATCCTGAAAGAAGGCATCGAGAAAGGCATCGTTAACTCCATCCTGATCAAATTCAACCAGATCGGTTCTCTGACCGAAACTCTGGCTGCGATCAAAATGGCGAAAGACGCTGGCTACACTGCCGTTATCTCTCACCGTTCTGGCGAAACTGAAGACGCGACCATCGCTGACCTGGCTGTGGGTACCGCTGCAGGCCAGATCAAAACTGGTTCTATGAGCCGTTCTGACCGCGTTGCTAAATACAACCAGCTGATTCGTATCGAAGAAGCGCTGGGCGAAAAAGCACCGTACAACGGTCGTAAAGAGATCAAAGGTCAGGCATAAGCCTGTCTTAATCTGATATGAAAAAGCCAGCCTTCGGGCTGGCTTTTTTTATACCTGCAAAAGCGGCTACTTAAAATCTACCGCCATTTGCTGCGGGATAGAAAGCCCGCGCGTGGTCTGTACGCAGCGGTCAATGTAATCGGTAAAGCGCGGCGGTTTTGGCATACCCATGCTGAGCAGCTTGTCGTTGCTGAATCGTACGTTAAGCGTGGCGAAGGCACCGTACAGGCGCATGGCTTTTAGCATCAGCCGTTCGTTGCAGGGGCCAAAAATAGCCTTCAGCTCACGGCGCATTTTGACCAGCGTTTCATAGCTGACCTGCGCGTATTTATCGCCGACCGGCGCCTGCTCGAGGGCGGAGGCCATCGCGTTATCGATATCCGCAAACCTTACGCTGTTTTCCTCTCCCGCGGAAATATGCACCACCTCTCCGCGCGCCAGCGGGCTGGTAAGCAGCATCAGCAGCGCATCGGCGCAGTAATCGACGGGGATTACATCGATGCGGTCTTCCATCGAACACATAAATTTTTGCAGCATCAGCCCCATGCTGAACACCCAGAAGATGCTGCTGGAGGGCTGACAGCCGTGATGAGTGTGGCCAACAACAATAGAGGGACGGGCGATCGCCAGCGGTAGCGTTGGGCACTCCTGCCGCATGAGACGCTCAATTGTTGATTTAGAGTGGGTGTACTCGACCAGATGCTCGGCGCGTTCACGAAACGCCGTACTTTCCGCTACCAGCGAATCGGGGTCTGGCGAGCAGGACATCGCGGTGCCCACGTGCAGAAAGCGCTCAAGGCCGCCGACCTGAGCCATCCGCCGGGCAAACTGCAGCGTGCCTTCGACGTTGACCTTCCAGATAAGCGGATTATTACCAAATGAGGCGACGGCGGCGCAGTTGAGCACGTGGGTAACCTGATTCAGGCGCGGGTCGTCGAGAAAGGGCTGCGGATTGGCCAGATCCCCCAGCAGAATGTTGCCGGGCGTCAGGACCGTTAATCTCTCTTCGCTAATATTGAATTTTCGCAGGTTTTCCTTTACCCGTTCTACGGCAGCTACACTATTATCTGCACGAACTAACAGTAATAGATTAGGCGCATTCTTTTTATTCAGAATGCTTTCTAACACTGCTCCACCGAGAAAACCGGTCGCGCCAGTAATTAATAATGTATTCATGAATGCAGTCTCATTATGGTTGGTTGACTGGATTCTAGGCGCGGAAAATTAAACGGATATTAAATGGAAAATGAACATAAGATGCGGTTTATTAAGGTTATTTTAAGGTAATTTAGCGTCGTGGATCGAATTTGACCCTAAGCTATGACAATAAATTCATTATTTCGTGTATCCATTTGTACATCGTTGAAATTTATTATTTTTAAGTTTGTTATTTTATTTTTGGCTTTCAAAATCATACATGTTTTGTTACACCAAAAATTTTAGCCGTGACGCTTAATAGTCGCCTGATGATTATCAGACTAATTAAATCAGCCGGTGCGGGATAATGGAATCGGCCAGCTGCCGGAGGTTTATCATTAAGGTTTAGGTTCTACCCACCACGCGGCGCAGCGCGGGACAAGATCTGCGCGGGCAAATCTGCGATAATGCGCGCTCACAACCCTAAGCAGAGATGATTATGCAGTACCCGATTAACGAGATGTTCCAGACCTTGCAAGGCGAAGGTTACTTCACCGGCGTTCCCGCCATTTTTATTCGTTTACAGGGATGCCCGGTTGGTTGCGCCTGGTGCGATACCAAACATACCTGGGATAAGCTTGCCGATCGGGAAGTGTCGCTGTTCAGCATTCTGGCAAAAACCAAAGAGAGCGATAAATGGGGCCCGGCGAGCAGCGAAGATCTGCTGGCTATCATCGGGCGTCAGGGCTGGACGGCCCGTCACGTGGTCATTACCGGCGGCGAGCCCTGCATTCATGATTTAACGCCGTTAACCTCTTTACTGGAGCAAAACGGATTTAGCTGCCAGATTGAAACCAGCGGCACCCACGAAGTGCGCTGCACGCCGCATACCTGGGTGACGGTGTCGCCAAAGGTGAACATGCGCGGCGGCTATGACGTACTCTCTCAGGCGCTACAGCGGGCTGATGAAATTAAACATCCGGTTGGACGCGTGCGCGATATCGAAGCGCTGGATGAGCTGCTGGCAACGCTGGCCGATGAAAAGCCGCGTATTATCGCGCTTCAGCCAATTAGCCAGAAAGATGATGCGACGCGCCTGTGCATCGAAACCTGTATCGCCCGCAACTGGCGCTTATCGATGCAGACGCACAAGTACCTCAATATCGCGTGATATAAAAAAACCCTGATAGCGCAGGGCTATCAGGGTCTTATTCAGCTAAAGGCACTATCACTCGCCGCGATAGACGCAGCCCGCGGTGCAGGTTTCTTTGATCATCACCGCGCTCAGCAGCGGTACCCGCGGTTTCATCTGCTCCCAGATCCATTTTGCCAGCACTTCGCTGGTCGGATTGGACAGCCCGGGAATATCATTCAGGTAGTAATGGTCGAGGCGATCGTAGATGGGTTTAAACGCGGCCTTCAGCTCGGCAAAATCCATGATCCACCCGGTATGGGGATCGACTTCACCGGTAATCTCCAGGCGCACCATAAAAGAGTGGCCGTGCAGGCGACCGCACTTATGACCTTCCGGCACGTGCGGCAGGTGGTGAGCGGCTTCAAAGGTGAAATCTTTAAACAGCGTGGTGGACATCTTTTCTTCTCAATATGGCAAAAAACCGCCGTAGGGTACCGGAAAGCACATTTTTTCGCATTAACTAAAACGGCCCTGAGCGGAAAATAGCCACATTCATCCAGCCTGTTCAAATTAATTGCCTATATTTCATGGGCTTATTTAATCGATTTTGTTGTTAATAACTATAACTAAAACAGGTTAGTCCATTTGGTTATTTGTTATTTCCATCCTTTATTTAGTTGTTACTATTTGCACCGTTAACCTACTCACTCGTCATACTTCGAGCCGCATGTGCGTTGGCAATAACTCGGCCCAGCCTTGGGCTTTGCCCTGATGGGCGCTGTGTCGCTGCCTGCAACTCGAATTATTTAGAGTAAATACATTATCTTCTGTTTATCACGCTGACAGGGCGTGAATCACAGCTTTGCTTACTGGAACATAACAACGCATGACGACACAGGCCCCACCTTCCAATTTGCTACCGCTGAGTCCGGAGCAAATGGCGCGCCTTCAGGCGGCCACGACTGACTTCACGCCCACCCAGCTGGCCTGGGTTTCCGGCTATTTTTGGGGGGTGCTGAACCAGCAGCCCGGCGCAGCGGTTGTTGCGCCAGCCCAGGCGGCTGAAGTACCGTCCATTACCCTGATTTCGGCATCGCAAACCGGCAACGCCCGCCGCGTCGCTGAAGCGCTGCGCGACGATCTGCAGGCCGCGCAGCTGAACGTGAAGCTGGTCAACGCAGGCGACTATAAATTCAAACAAATTGCCTCCGAAAAGCTGCTGGTCGTGGTGACGTCAACGCAGGGTGAAGGTGAGCCGCCGGAAGAAGCCGTCGCGCTGCATAAATTCCTGTTTTCGAAGAAAGCGCCGAAGCTGACCGATACCGCATTTGCCGTGTTTGGCCTCGGCGATACCTCCTATGAATTCTTCTGCCAGTCCGGCAAAGATTTTGATAATAAGCTGGCCGAACTGGGCGGCGAACGCCTGCTCGACCGGGTTGATGCTGATGTAGAGTATCAGGCCGCCGCCGCCGAATGGCGCGCTCGGGTGGTTGAGGCGCTGAAAGCGCGCGCCCCTGCCGCCGTCCCGTCTCAGCTGATTGCCAGCGGATCGGTGAACGAGATCCACACCAGCCCCTATACCAAAGAAGCGCCGCTGACCGCGACGCTGGCGGTGAATCAAAAAATTACCGGTCGCGATTCTGAAAAAGATGTGCGCCATATTGAAATCGACCTCGGCGACTCCGGCCTGCGCTATCAGCCGGGCGATGCGCTGGGCGTCTGGTACCAGAACGATCCGGCTCTGGTGAAAGAGCTGGTAGAGCTGCTGTGGCTGACGGGCGAGGAGCCGGTCACGGTTGACGGCAAAACGCTGCCGCTCGCCGAAGCGCTGGAGTGGCACTTCGAGCTGACGGTCAACACCGGTAACATCGTGGAAAATTATGCCACCTTAACCCGCAGCGAATCCCTGCTGCCGCTGGTGGGCGATAAGGCACAGCTCCAGCATTACGCCGCGACCACGCCGATTGTCGATATGGTGCGTTTCTCCCCGGCGCAGCTGGATGCACAGGCGCTGGTCGACCTGCTGCGCCCGCTGACCCCGCGACTGTACTCGATCGCTTCTTCGCAGGCGGAAGTGGAAAGCGAAGTCCACGTCACCGTTGGCGTGGTGCGTTATGACATCGAAGGCCGCGCTCGGGCCGGTGGCGCTTCCAGCTTCCTGGCTGACCGCGTCGAAGAAGATGGCGAAGTGCGCATCTTCATCGAGCATAACGATAACTTCCGTCTGCCTGCCAACCCGCAGACGCCGGTGATCATGATTGGCCCCGGCACCGGCATCGCGCCGTTCCGCGCTTTTATGCAGCAGCGCGCGGCGGAAGGCGCGGAAGGGAAGAACTGGCTGTTCTTCGGCAACCCGCACTTTACCGAAGATTTCCTTTATCAGGTGGAGTGGCAAAGCTACGTCAAAGAAGGCGTGCTGAGCCGCATCGACCTGGCCTGGTCCCGCGATCAACAACAAAAAGTCTACGTTCAGGACAAGCTGCGCGAGCAGGGGGCCGAACTGTGGCGCTGGATTAACGACGGCGCCCATATTTATGTCTGCGGCGATGCCAATCGTATGGCAAAAGACGTTGAGCAGACGTTGCTGGAAGTGATTGCCGAATACGGCGCGATGGACGCCGAAGCGGCGGACGAATTTTTAAGTGAGCTGCGCGTTGAGCGCCGTTATCAGCGAGATGTCTACTAATGAGCGAAAAACATCCAGGCCCGCTGGTGGTCGAAGGTAAACTGACTGACGCCGAGCGCATGAAGCTCGAAAGCAACTACCTGCGCGGCACCATTGCGGAAGATTTGAACGACGGCCTGACCGGCGGTTTTAAAGGTGATAACTTTCTGCTGATCCGTTTTCACGGTATGTACCAGCAGGATGACCGCGATATCCGCGCCGAGCGCGCGGCGCAGAAGCTGGAGCCGCGTCACGCGATGCTGCTGCGCTGCCGCCTGCCGGGCGGGGTGATCACCACCAAACAGTGGCAGGCGATCGATAAATTCGCCGCCGATAACACCATCTACGGCAGTATCCGTCTGACCAACCGTCAGACCTTCCAGTTCCACGGCATTCTGAAGAAGAACGTCAAGCCGGTGCACCAGATGCTGCATTCGGTCGGGCTGGACGCGTTGGCCACCGCCAACGATATGAACCGTAACGTGCTGTGTACCTCTAACCCGTACGAGTCCCAGCTGCATACTGAAGCCTACGAATGGGCGAAGAAGATCTCCGAGCACCTGCTGCCGCGCACGCGCGCCTACGCCGAGATCTGGCTGGATCAGAAGAAAGTCGCCACCACCGATGAAGAGCCGATCCTCGGTCAGACCTATCTGCCGCGTAAGTTCAAAACGACCGTAGTGATCCCGCCGCAGAACGATATCGATCTGCACGCGAACGATATGAACTTCGTGGCCATCGCTGAAAACGGCAAGCTGGTCGGCTTCAACCTGCTGGTCGGCGGCGGTTTATCGATTGAGCACGGCAATAAGAAAACCTACGCCCGTACGGCGAGCGAGTTTGGCTATCTGCCGCTGGAGCACACTCTGGCGGTGGCGGAAGCGGTGGTCACGACCCAGCGCGACTGGGGTAACCGTACCGATCGTAAAAATGCGAAAACCAAATACACCCTCGAACGCGTTGGCGTTGAGACCTTTAAGGCGGAAGTGGAACGTCGGGCGGGCATCAAGTTTGAGCCGATCCGTCCGTACGAATTCACCGGCCGCGGCGATCGTATCGGCTGGGTGAAGGGTATCGACAATAACTGGCATCTGACGCTGTTTATTGAAAATGGTCGTATCCTTGATTATCCGGGTCGTCCGCTGAAAACCGGCCTGCTGAAGATTGCGAAGATCCACAAAGGCGAATTCCGCATTACGGCGAACCAGAACCTGATTATTGCCAGCGTACCGGAAGATCAGAAGGCGAAGATCGAGAAGCTGGCCCGCGATCACGGCCTGATGAACGCCGTCACGCCGCAGCGCGAAAACTCTATGGCCTGCGTGTCGTTCCCGACCTGCCCGCTGGCGATGGCGGAAGCCGAGCGTTTCCTCCCGTCGTTTACCGATAAAGTCGAGGCGGTGATGAGCAAACATGGCGTTGGCGACGAGCATATCGTTACCCGCGTTACCGGCTGCCCGAACGGCTGCGGCCGCGCGATGCTGGCGGAAGTGGGGCTGGTCGGTAAAGCGCCGGGCCGCTATAACCTGCACCTTGGCGGCAACCGCAGCGGGACGCGTATTCCGCGTATGTATCGGGAAAATATTACCGAGTCGGAAATTCTCGATTCGATCGACGAACTGGTAGGGCGCTGGGCGAAAGAGCGTGAAGCGGGTGAAGGCTTCGGCGACTTTACGGTGCGTGCGGGCATCATTCGCCCGGTGCTCGACCCAGCCCGTGATTTCTGGGAATAACATCCAGGTGCCCGGTGGCGAGCAGCGATCCGGGCCTGTGGGTTTTGTAGGCCGGGCAAACGCAGTACCGCCCGGCGAAACAGGCAAGCGAGGTTCTTATGTCCGTACTCGATCTAAACGCGCTGAACGCATTACCGAAGGTCGATCGTGTTTTGCAGCTGGCGGAAACCAATAGCCAGCTGGAAAAGCTGAGCGCGGAAGCGCGCGTCGCGTGGGCGCTGGAAAACCTGCCGGGCGAATATGTGCTCTCTTCGAGCTTTGGTATTCAGGCGGCGGTGAGCCTGCATCTGGTCAATCAGGTGCGCCCGGATATTCCGGTCATTCTGACCGATACCGGCTATCTGTTCCCGGAAACCTACCAGTTTATCGACGAGTTAACGGACAAACTCAATCTGAACCTGAAGATCTATCGGGCGAAGGAGAGCGCCGCCTGGCAGGAGGCGCGCTACGGTAAGCTGTGGGAGCAGGGCGTTGAGGGTATTGAAAAGTACAATGATATTAACAAGGTCGAGCCAATGAACCGGGCGCTGGAAGAGCTGAATGCGCAAACCTGGTTTGCGGGCCTGCGCCGCGAGCAGTCCGGCAGTCGCGCCCACCTGCCGGTGCTGGCGATCCAGCGCGGCGTGTTTAAGGTGCTGCCGATCATCGACTGGGATAATCGTACCGTCTATCAGTATCTGCAAAAGCACGGCCTGAAGTATCACCCGCTGTGGGATCAGGGCTATTTGTCGGTGGGGGATACCCACACCACCCGGAAATGGGAGCCGGGGATGGCGGAGGAAGAAACGCGCTTCTTTGGTCTGAAAAGAGAGTGCGGGCTGCACGAAGGTTAAGATGAGTCCCGGCGCTGCCGGGATTTTTTCCTGAATTGTTAATTAATTATTTGATGTCTTTATAATTATTAATAATTAATATTTGTTATCAATTTCATCGCAAAGATCAAATATTTTTGATGTAAATCATTTCTCTTATTTTGCAGTGTGAACATACTTGAATAAATACGCCTGCTAAATGGAACAATAGAGATAATGTTCAATTATTGGGGGAAATCCCGGCGCGGAGAGGATGATGGCGGTGATGATTATCACTTGCTGTGCTGGCATTCGCTGGATGTTGCAGCCGTTGGCTATTGGATGGTGCAGCATAATATCCATGGCATTAATGATTATCTTAACAAACTGGGGCTTCATCATAGAATTCAGGCGGCACAATTTTTTGCATGGCTACTATGCTGGCATGATATTGGAAAGTTTGCCCACTCTTTTCAGCAGCTTTATCGTCATGAAGAGTTAAATGCGCAGGACGAATATATAAAATATTATGAAGCCATCCCGCATGCGACTCTGGGGTATTGGCTCTGGAATGATTATTTAAGCGAGTGCCCTGAACTTTTCCCCGAATCCCCTCTTTCTGCTCGTAAGTTAAAGCGCGTCATTGCGCTTTGGATGCCCCTTACGACAGGACATCATGGGCGACCGCCTTCTTCAGTAACAGAACTAAAAAATTTTCGTCAGCAGGATAAAGAAGCGGCCCGTGATTTTCTTACCAGGGTTAAATCATTATTTCCACTGATTGAGATTCCTGAGTTTTGGGATGATGATAACGGTATTGCGTTTTTTAAAGATCTCTCATGGTTTATTTCCGCTACGATAGTACTGGCTGACTGGGTTGGTTCTTCAACCCGATATTTCCCCCGAATTACAAAATCGATGGAGGTCGATGAATACTGGCAACAGCATGCGCTGGTTAAAGCGAAAGTAGCCGTAACCGTTTTCCCACCTTCCTCTGACGTTGCCTCTTTTAGCGGAATAACGGCGTTATTTCCCTTTATTCAACAGCCCACCCCATTGCAGCAAAAAACGCTTGAGCTGGATATTGATAAACAAGATCCGCAATTATTTATTCTTGAAGATGTGACTGGTGCTGGAAAAACAGAGGCTGCGCTTATTTTGACACATCGTCTGATGGCTACGGGAAAGGCGCAGGGGCTCTATTTTGGTCTGCCGACGATGGCGACGGCAAATGCCATGTTCGATCGTATGTCGGAGAGCTGGCTGGCGTTGTATCGTGTTCCCCGCGCCAGCGGGGATAAACCGGAGTTAGAATAATGGCTGTTATTTCTGGCATTGTGTTCCCCGCGCCGCCATCCTTATTATCCTGTACTTTATTTTTTCCAGCATTCTTTAGTGTGGCAAAGTCCGCTTCCAGGTAATACTTGCCAAATTTTGGGCTCATGGGAACAGTGCGCCGTTTTTAACATAGCGCTTATACCGATGTTTTACCGATGCTGGGTTCCGAGCCCAAATCCAACCCGTCCTGCCAGACGCGCTGCCAGATATAAACCTGGCTGTCGGCGATGGATCGCGCGCTGACAGCCAGTAGCAGTAACAACGGTATTAAAAAATGAAAACGCATCATGGCGACAGTCCTTGTTGCCGGATTTTTATCGTTAGTCTATTTTGAGGCGGGTCTCTTCTCCGCCTTCGCCAGCTCTTTCACCAGCGGCAGCATCACTTTCATCACATCGCGTCCGCGATGCTCAATACGCCCCGGCAGCGCTTTATCAATATACTGCAGGTTATCCAGCTGTACATCATGCCAGCTCGTGCCCTGCGGGAAGCTGCGTGATTTACTCCGCTGCTGATAACCGTCTTTCTTACCTAATGACCAGTTGGTCGCTTCCACCGACAGTACCGGGATCCCGGCGCTATCAAAAACGCTGGCGTCGTTGCAGCAGCCGGTGCCTTTCGGGAAGTCCCGGTTCATCCCAGGATTGGTGAAGGCCGCTATGCCGTGGCTACGGGCGATAGCCAGCGCCCGGTCGCGGGTGAGCTTGCGCACCGATGCTGGCGTGCTGCGGCCGCTATTAAAGTACAGCTTATCGCCCACCACCAGGTTATCGAGATTAATCACCAGCAGGGTGTTTTTCTTTTCCGCGTCGCTCATGCGCTTAAGCAGATTCTGCGCACCCAGCCGGCCTTCTTCTTCACCGCTGGTGGCGACGAAGCGAATACCGTAACGGGTAGGAACGTTCTTTAACTGTTCAGCAAGTTCCAGCATGACGCCGAGACCCATCGCGTTGTCGTCTATCCCCTGCAGGGTCAGGCCGCCGAGGTTGTTTTCAACATCTTTATCGCTCTGCGGCGCGTAGGTATCCAGGTGCGCCATGATAATAATCTGCTGACGAGATTGGCCTTCATGAGCGGCGATCACCGTACTGCCGGTGGCGTTATGCCAGTTTTTACGCTGATTGCTATCGGTATAGACGTAACGGATATTGAAGCTGCGCACATCGCTCTGGTAACCCATCTGGGCGAACTGCTGGCGGAGATAATCGGCCGACAGCATCTCGGCCGGCGTGCCGGTCATTCTTCCGGGATAAAAGGTGGCGATATGACGAGCCTGGGCATTGGCGGTTTCGCCCGGGGCGCTGAATGCCGGGGCGGCGGAGAAGACAAAACCTGCGCCCAACGCCAGGGGGAGCAGGCGACGGCACAATGCGGAAAACATAGGGGGTCCTTTAGCACTTAAAACAATTTCACCCGCGTAGTATGAAACTGTGACCGGGGTTAAACAATTTCAATCGCTCTTAAATGGTGGAAAAACCGCGTGTTAAGCACTTTTTGATATTTGCTTTCCCAGGTCGTTATTCTTTTGAGTAACAACTCATTCCATTTCGTAATTTCATTTGCTCTAAACCGCACCCTATAGTCGCTCTATTGCTGATTGTAAGAGAGTTGTTGCGCAGTGGAATACTTGCCGATATTTGCCGAAGTGAAAGACAGACCCGTGCTGGTGATCGGCGGCGGCGAGATAGCCGCGCGTAAGATTACGTTTTTGCTGCGCGCTGAAGCGAAGGTGCAAATTGTCGCCGAAACGTTGATACCGGAACTTGCCGAAAAGGTCGAGCGCGAGGAAATTCAGTGGCGGGCAACCGTATTCGAAGAGCAGCAGCTTGACGACGTATTCCTGGTGATTGCCGCCACGGAAGATGACGAGCTGAACCAACGCGTTTATGTCGCGGCTAACGCGCGCTATCGGCTGGTCAACGTCGTGGATAATCAGGCGCTGTGCTCGTTTGTCTTTCCATCCATTGTCGATCGTTCTCCGCTGCTGGTGGCTATCTCTTCCAGCGGAAAAGCGCCGGTGCTGTCGCGGATTTTGCGCGAAAAAATCGAAGCGCTGCTGCCCACCAACCTGGGTCGGCTGGCTGAAACGGCGAGCTACTGGCGTCACCATATTAAAACCCATCTGAAAACCACCGCCGAACGCCGCCGCTTTTGGGAGCGCGTGTTTACCGGTCGCTTTGCCAGCCTGATTCTGGCGGGCAATAAAGATGAAGCGGAAAAAGCGCTGGAAGATGAACTTCTTCAGCCGGAAAAACGCCCTGGTGAAATTATTCTCGTCGGGGCAGGGCCAGGCGATGCCGGATTGCTGACCCTGCGCGGCCTGCAGGCCCTTCAGCAGGCGGACGTGGTGTTTTACGACAACCTGGTCACCCCGGAAGTACGTGAACTGGTGCGCCGGGACGCGGAGACAATCTGCGTCGGCAAAAGCGCCGCCGGCGTATCTGTACCGCAGCAGGAGATCAACCGCCTGCTGCTGGAAGCGGCGAAAGCGGGCAAGACGGTGATTCGCCTGAAGGGCGGTGACCCGTTTATTTTTGGCCGCGGCGGTGAAGAGCTGCAGGCCGCAGCCGAAGCAGGCATTCCGTTTCAGGTCGTCCCGGGTATCACGGCGGCGGCGGGCGCAACGGCCTATGCCGGTATTCCGCTGACGCATCGTGATTATGCCCAGAGCGTAACCTTTATTACCGGGCACTTTGGCGCTGAAAATTCGCCGCTCGACTGGGCGCGGCTGGCGCAAAGCGGCCAGACCCTGGCGATTTATATGGGCAGCCTGAAAGCGGCGGAAATCAGCGCCCAGCTGATCGCCAACGGCCGCGGAGGCGATACCCCGGTGGCGGTAATCTCGCGCGGCACTCGCGCCGATCAGCAAACGAAGACCGGCACATTACAACAGCTTGAAAACCTGGCGAAAGACGCCCCGATGCCCGCGCTGCTGGTGGTGGGTGAAGTGGTGCAATTACATCAACAGCTCGCCTGGTTTCAACACACCTCATCCTCAGACGCCTTTAAGGCTTCTGTAGTAAATCTGGCTTAAGGAACGGTTATGGACCAAAAACGACTTACTCACCTGCGGCAACTGGAGGCGGAAAGCATCCATATCATTCGTGAGGTGGCCGCCGAATTCTCTAACCCGGTGATGATGTACTCCATCGGCAAAGACTCCAGCGTGATGCTGCATCTGGCGCGTAAAGCGTTTTATCCGGGCACCCTGCCGTTCCCGCTGCTGCACGTCGATACCGGCTGGAAATTCCGCGAAATGTACGAGTTCCGTGACCGTACAGCTAAAGCCTACGGCTGTGAGCTGCTGGTGCACAAAAACCCGGAAGGGGTAGCGATGGGGATTAACCCGTTCGTTCACGGCAGCGCCAAGCATACCGATATCATGAAAACCGAAGGCCTCAAGCAGGCGCTGAACAAATACGGCTTCGATGCCGCGTTCGGCGGCGCCCGTCGCGATGAAGAGAAATCCCGCGCTAAAGAGCGTATTTACTCCTTCCGCGACCGCTTCCACCGCTGGGATCCGAAAAACCAGCGCCCGGAGCTGTGGCACAACTATAACGGCCAGATTAACAAGGGCGAAAGTATCCGCGTGTTCCCGCTCTCCAACTGGACCGAGCTGGACATCTGGCAGTACATCTATCTGGAAAATATTGAAATTGTTCCGCTGTACCTGGCGGCGGAGCGTCCGGTGCTGGAGCGCGACGGGATGCTGATGATGATCGATGACGATCGCATCAATTTACAGCCCGGCGAGATGATCAAAAAACAGATGGTACGCTTCCGCACCCTCGGCTGCTGGCCGCTGACCGGCGCGGTGGAGTCCAATGCGCAAACGCTGCCGGAGATCATCGAAGAGATGCTGGTCTCGACCACCAGCGAACGACAGGGGCGCGTGATTGACCGCGACCAGGCAGGCTCCATGGAGCTGAAGAAACGTCAGGGTTATTTCTAAGGAGCCGCCATGAATACGACTATTGCACAACAAATTGCCAATGAAGGCGGCGTTGAAGCCTACCTGCATGCCCAGCAGCACAAAAGCCTGCTGCGCTTTTTGACCTGCGGCAGCGTCGACGACGGCAAAAGTACGCTGATTGGCCGCCTGCTGCACGATACCCGTCAGATTTACGAAGATCAGCTCTCTTCGCTGCATAACGACAGCAAACGTCACGGTACCCAGGGCGAAAAACTCGATCTGGCGCTGCTGGTGGACGGTCTGCAGGCCGAGCGTGAGCAGGGCATTACCATTGACGTCGCCTATCGTTACTTCTCAACCGAGAAGCGCAAATTTATTATCGCCGACACCCCGGGACACGAACAGTATACCCGCAACATGGCGACCGGCGCGTCAACCTGCGACCTGGCGATCCTGCTGATCGACGCGCGCAAAGGCGTGCTCGATCAAACCCGTCGTCACAGCTTTATCTCCACGCTGCTGGGGATCAAACACCTGGTGGTGGCGGTGAACAAAATGGACCTCGTCGATTTTAACGAAGATACCTTTAACACCATTCGTGAAGCGTATCTGACCTTTGCTGAACAGCTGCCAGGCGATCTCGACATTCGCTTTGTCCCGCTTTCCGCGCTTGAAGGGGACAACGTCGCCAGCCAGAGCGATAAAATGCCGTGGTACAGCGGCCCTACGCTGCTGGAAGTGCTGGAAACCGTTGAGATTCAGCGCGTGGTGGAAAGCCAGCCGCTGCGCTTCCCGGTGCAGTACGTCAACCGCCCGAACCTCGACTTCCGCGGGTTCTCAGGTACGGTTGCCGCCGGCAGCGTGAGCGTAGGACAGCGCCTGAAAGTGCTGCCGTCGGGGGTAGAATCCACCGTGGCGCGCATCGTCACCTTTGACGGCGATCTGCCGGAAGCGGCGGCCGGGGAAGCTATCACTCTCGTGCTGAAGGATGAAATTGATATCAGCCGCGGTGACCTGCTGGTGGACGCGACGGTCTCTCTGCCTGCGGTACAAAGCGCCAGCGTTGATGTGGTATGGATGGCGGAGCAGGCCCTAACGCCTGGCCAGAGCTATGACATTAAAATCGCCGGTAAGAAAACCCGCGCCCGCGTGGATGGCGTACGCTACCAGGTTGATATTAACAACCTGACCCAGCGCGAAGTGGAATCGCTGCCGCTCAACGGCATTGGGCTGGTGGATCTGACTTTCGACGAGCCGCTGGTGCTGGATAAATACCAGGATAACCCGGTCACCGGGGGCCTGATTTTTATCGATCGTTTGACCAACGTGACCGTTGGCGCAGGGATGGTACGCGAACCGAACGAGCAGGCTCAGGCAGGCGCTTCGCAATACAGCGCGTTTGAGCTTGAGCTGAACCAGCTTATTCGCAAGCACTTCCCGCACTGGGACGCCCGCGACCTGCTGGGAGGCAAGTAATGGCCCGACATGACGAAAACGTCGTCTGGCACGCACATCCTGTCACGCAGGCGCAGCGCGAGCAGCATCATGGCCATCGCGGCGTGGTGCTGTGGTTCACCGGGCTTTCGGGCTCGGGGAAATCCACCGTTGCCGGCGCGCTGGAAGAGGCGCTGCATCGGCTCGGCGTGAGCACCTATTTGCTGGATGGCGATAACGTGCGTCACGGCCTGTGCAGCGATCTTGGCTTCAGCGACGACGACCGCAAAGAAAACATTCGCCGGGTGGGTGAAGTGGCGAAGCTGATGGTGGATGCCGGGCTGGTAGTATTGACTGCGTTTATATCACCGCATCGCGCAGAGCGGCAGATGGTGCGCGAACGTTTGGGCGAAGGGCGCTTTATTGAAGTCTTTGTCGATACGCCGCTGGCGATCTGCGAAGCGCGGGATCCGAAAGGGCTGTACAAGAAGGCACGGGCCGGGGAGCTGCGCAACTTTACCGGAATTGATTCAGTGTATGAATCCCCGGAGCGCGCCGAAATTCACCTCGACGGTGAACAATTGGTAACAAATTTGGTGCACCAATTATTAGACCTGCTACGACAGAGCGATATTATCAGATCCTGAAACGGCAGCGGCATCATCACAGGATGCCGATCGCCAGGTCAACAGGATTCGATATGCGCAATACCCAGAACATCAGTATTATTCGTTCAGAACCGCCGCCGGCAGTCAGCGACGAGACCACCTGGTCTCTGTCGGGCGCTGCCGTTGGCTTTATTTCATGGCTGCTGGCGCTGGGTATTCCCTTCCTGATCTATGGCAGTAACACGCTATTTGTCTTCCTCTACACCTGGCCGTTCTTCCTGGCATTAATGCCGGTTGCCGTCGTGGTTGGCATCGCGCTGCATTCGCTGATGGACGGCAAACTTCAGTACAGCGTCTGCGCGACGATTTTAACCGTCGGACTGATGTTCGGTCTGCTGTTCCTCTGGCTACTGGGGTAGTCCTTTCTACGAATGAATCTAGCCTGGGTATCAACGGTAAAAATGTGGTACAGTCCCCGCGTTACGCGGCGTCGTCCGCGCGCCAGAGTAGAGAACTCGGGCGAGTTATGGGATGATGATGCCGTTTTTCAGGGGGCAGGATGGGTAAACTAACGCTGCTGTTATTGGCTTTGCTGGTCTGGCTGCAGTACTCGCTATGGTTCGGCAAAAATGGTCTGCACGACTATAGCCGGGTTAACGACGATGTCTCCGCGCAGCAGGCAACGAACGCTAAATTAAAAGCACGCAACGATCAGCTGTTCGCCGAAATTGACGACCTCAACGGCGGTCAGGAAGCTATCGAAGAGCGCGCGCGCAATGAACTCAGTATGACCCGCCCGGGCGAAACGTTTTATCGTCTGGTGCCGGATGCGTCAAAACGCAACCAGGCCGCGGGGCAACAGCAGAATAATCGATAAACAGGCCCAGGATTACAACATGGCAGCCACTTTTCCGGGCGTTTGCGCCGTGGTGCCGGCAGCCGGTTTTGGCCGCCGAATGCAAACGGAATGCCCTAAACAATATCTCTCAATCGGTAACAAAACGATTCTCGAGCACGCGGTCGCCGCGCTGCTGGCAAACCCCCTTATACAGCGGGTGGTGATTGCCGTCAGCCCGGGCGACGTTCGCTTCAGCCAACTGCCGTTGGCGAACCACTCCCAAATCACCGTTGTTGATGGCGGCACGGAACGCGCGGACTCCGTTCTCGCTGGCCTGAAGGTTCTTGGCGAAGCCGACTGGGTGCTGGTGCACGATGCCGCGCGCCCCTGCCTGCACCAGGACGATCTCAGCCGCCTGCTTCAGCTATGCCAAACCAGCCGTACGGGCGGCATTCTGGCCGCTCCGGTTCGCGACACGATGAAGCGCGCGGAGCCGGGCAGGGCTGCCATCGCCCATACCGTTGAACGTAACGATTTATGGCACGCGCTGACGCCGCAATTTTTCCCTCGCGAACTGCTTGTTGATTGCCTGACGCGGGCGCTTAATGAAGGGGCGACCATCACCGACGAAGCCTCGGCGCTGGAGTACTGCGGCTTTCATCCTGAACTGGTCGCCGGACGAGCTGATAATATTAAAGTGACGCGCCCGGAAGACCTGGCGCTGGCCGAATTTTACCTTACCCGTTCCCGACACCAGGAGAAGGCTTAATGCGAATTGGACACGGTTTTGACGTACACGCTTTTGGCGGTGAAGGCCCAATCATCATCGGCGGCGTGCGCGTACCCTACGAGAAAGGGCTGCTGGCCCACTCCGACGGCGACGTCGCGCTGCACGCGCTGACCGATGCGCTGCTCGGCGCGGCGGCGCTGGGCGACATCGGCAAGCTGTTCCCGGATACCGACCCGGCCTTTAAGGGCGCCGACAGCCGCGAACTGCTGCGCGAAGCGTGGCGGCGGATTCAGGCGAAAGGCTATACCCTTGGCAACGTTGACGTCACCATTATCGCCCAGGCGCCAAAAATGCTGCCGCATATTCCCCAGATGCGCATCTTTATTGCCGAAGATCTCGGTTGCCATATGGACGATGTTAACGTCAAAGCTACCACCACGGAAAAGCTGGGCTTTACCGGTCGCGGCGAAGGCATTGCCTGTGAAGCGGTGGCGCTGCTGCGTAAGGCGGAGAAATGATCGCTTTTGACGAACTCACTTATCTGCATGGAAAACCGCTGAGCCAGGGGCTGCTAAAAGCCAACCCGGAGGACTTTGTGGTGGTTGAGGATCTCGGCTTTGCGCCTGACGGCGAAGGCGAGCATGTGCTGGTGCGTATTCTGAAAAACGGCTGCAATACCCGTTTTGTTGCTGACGCGCTGGCAAAATTCCTTAAAATTCATGCGCGTGAAGTGAGCTTTGCCGGGCAGAAGGACAAACACGCGGTGACTGAACAGTGGCTGTGCGCCCGAGTGCCGGGCAAAGAGATGCCCGACCTGAGCAAATTTCAGCTTGAAGGCTGTCAGGTACTGGAGTACGCGCGCCACAAGCGCAAGCTGCGCCTCGGGGCGTTGAAGGGGAACCAGTTTACGCTGGTGCTGCGCGAAATCAGCGATCGCGACGATGTCGAAACGCGTTTACAGGCGATTGCTGAGCATGGCGTACCCAACTATTTTGGCGCCCAGCGCTTCGGTATCGGCGGCAGTAATCTGCTGGGGGCGCTGCGCTGGGCCGAGAGCGGCGCGCCGGTGCGCGATCGCAATAAACGCAGTTTTTGGTTGTCGGCGGCCCGCAGCGCATTGTTTAATCAACAGGTTGGTATTAGATTAAAAAAACCGGAATTTAATCAGGTTGTTGATGGCGATGCGCTACAATTAGCGGGGCGCGGAAGCTGGTTCGTTGCGGCCTCTGAAGAACTGACGGAACTCCAGGCGCGGGTAGATAACCGCGAGCTGATGATTACCGCTGCGCTTGTGGGCAGCGGCGACTGGGGAAGCCAACGGGATGCGCTGGCCGCCGAGCAGGCGGCAGTGGTCGAAGAGACGCAGCTACAGGCGCTGCTGGTGCGTGAAAAAGTAGAGGCCGCCCGCCGGGCGATGCTGCTTTATCCCCAGCAGATGAGCTGGAACTGGTGGGATGACGTTACCGTTGAACTGCGTTTCTGGCTGCCCGCGGGCAGCTTCGCCACCAGCGTAGTAAGGGAGCTTATCAATACAACGGGTGACTATGCGAATATTGCTGAGTAACGATGATGGGATTCATGCGCCGGGCATTCAGACCCTGGCAAAGGCCTTACGGGAATTCGCTGAGGTTCAGATAGTTGCACCCGATCGTAACCGCAGCGGAGCGTCGAACTCCCTGACGCTGGAATCTTCGCTTCGTACTTTCACTTTTGATAACGGCGATATCGCCGTACAGATGGGCACGCCGACGGACTGTGTTTATCTCGGGGTCAACGCCCTGATGCGGCCGCGTCCGGATATCGTGGTTTCCGGCATTAACGCCGGACCCAACCTCGGTGACGACGTCATCTATTCCGGCACCGTTGCCGCCGCGATGGAAGGCCGTCATCTGGGCTTTCCGGCGCTGGCCGTCTCGCTAAACGGCTATCAGCATTACGATACCGCTGCCGCGGTCACCTGCTCTATTCTGCGCGCTTTAGGCCGCGAGCCGCTGCGCACCGGGCGCATTCTCAATATCAACGTGCCGGATCTGCCTCTTGAGCAGATCAAAGGTATCCGCGTGACCCGCTGCGGCAGTCGCCATCCTTCCGACCAGGTGATCCCGCAAAAAGATCCGCGCGGCAATACGCTGTACTGGATCGGACCGCCGGGCGAAAAGTACGACGCCGGGCCGGATACCGACTTTGCCGCCGTGGATGAAGGCTATGTGTCGGTCACGCCGCTACACGTCGATTTAACCGCCCACGGCGCGCATGAGGTGGTTAGCGACTGGCTGGATCGCGTTGGAGTTGATACGCAATGGTAAGTAAACGTGTTGAAAGTCTTCTCAATCAGCTCCGCACGCAGGGCATTATTGACGAGCGCGTGCTGAACGCGATCGCCATGGTGCCGCGAGAAAAGTTTGTTGATGAAGCCTTTGAACATAAGGCGTGGGAAAACACGGCGCTGCCGATTGGTCAGGGGCAAACCATCTCGCAACCCTACATGGTGGCGCGGATGACCGAGCTTCTGACGCTAACGCCGGAGTCCCGGGTGCTGGAAATCGGCACCGGTTCTGGCTATCAGACGGCGATTCTGGCGCATCTGGTGCATCACGTTTGCTCGGTTGAGCGAATTAAGAGTTTGCAGTGGCATGCGCGCCGTCGTCTTAAACAACTTGATTTACATAATGTTTCAACCCGTCACGGCGATGGATGGCAGGGTTGGCAGGCGCGTGCGCCGTTCGACGCGATTATCGTTACCGCCGCGCCGCCGGAAATTCCGGCCGCGCTGCTGGCGCAGCTGGACGATGGCGGCGTACTGGTGCTGCCGGTTGGCGAAGAGCATCAGTTCCTGAAGCGGATCCGTCGGCGCGGCAACGAGTTTGTCATTGATACTGTCGAAGCCGTGCGCTTTGTTCCCCTCGTGAAGGGGGAGTTAGCCTGAACCCGGATTATTCCAGGTTTTTTTGCCTGCATTTAGGCATAGGGTGGACGCATTTTTCGTGTCCTGGCCGGGCGCCGTCCGGTGAGCAAGATATTGGTAGTTAACATATTCCTGGGGGATAAATGAGCGCGGGAAGCCCAAATTTTACCTTAAGCCGCATTGCGGCTTTATCACTGGTGTCACTGTGGCTGGCAGGCTGCAGCAGCTCCAACAATCCGCCTGCGCCGGTCAGCTCGGCTGGCGGGACTTCGTCTTCCAGCACGAATTCCGGAATGCTGATCACGCCTCCATCCAATAACGTTCCGCAGGCGCGCCCGGTACAAACGCAGCCGGTGCAGACGCAGCCCGCTCAGGTTCAGCCGATGGCTCAGGAGCCGGTACAAACGGTGAACGGCAAAATTGTCTACAACCGTAAGTATGGGGATATTCCGAAAGGTAGCTATACCGGCGGCAGTACCTATACTGTTAAACGCGGCGACACGCTATTCTATATTGCGTGGGTCACCGGGAACGACTTCCGCGACCTGGCGCAGCGTAATAATATCCCGGCGCCGTACGGTCTGAACGTGGGTCAGACGCTGCAGGTTGGCAACGCGTCCGGTCAGCCAATCACCGGAGATAACCCTGTCGCCCAGGCCAGCGTGAAGGCCAGCAGCGGCGGGATGTTAACCGCAAATTCTGCACAAAAATCCACCGCGGTGGTTGCGTCCCAACCAACTATTACGTATTCTGAATCTTCAGGTGAACAGAGTGCTAATAAGATGTTGCCGAATAACAAGCCTGCGACGACGACAACAACCGTCGCGCCTGTTACGGCCCCGGCTGTCAGCACAACCCAATCGACTGCAAGCAGTACGTCAACCAGTTCGCCGATCTCTTCATGGCGCTGGCCGACTGATGGCAAGGTTATCGAGAACTTTAGTGGTGCCGAAGGTGGCAATAAAGGTATTGATATTGCAGGCAGTAAAGGACAGGCTATTGTCGCGACCGCAGATGGGCGCGTCGTCTATGCCGGTAACGCACTGCGCGGTTACGGTAATCTTATTATCATCAAACACAACGATGATTACCTGAGCGCCTACGCACATAACGATACGATGCTGGTAAAAGAGCAACAAGATATCAAGGCGGGGCAGAAAATCGCTACCATGGGTAGCACAGGTACAAGTTCTACACGTTTGCATTTTGAAATTCGTTACAAGGGGAAATCCGTCAACCCGCTGCAGTATTTACCGCAGCGATAATTTGGCAAAGTACGGATAAGCTCAGTATCGCTAAAAGAGGCGCCAGGGCGGCCAGAATGCCTGCTTTACCGGGGCAGAAAAGGTTCTCGTCCGGGCGTCTTTTAAGTGATGTTTAGCGGAAGGTGCTTTGCTCAGGGATCACGGGTAGGAGCCATCTTTATGAGTCAGAATACGCTGAAAGTTCATGATTTAAATGAAGACGCGGAATTTGATGAGAACGGAGTCGAGGTTTTTGATGAGAAAGCCTTAGTTGAAGAGGAACCCAGTGATAGCGATCTGGCTGAGGAAGAGCTTCTTTCGCAGGGAGCAACCCAACGGGTGCTCGATGCGACGCAGCTTTATCTTGGAGAGATTGGTTATTCCCCACTGCTGACGGCCGAAGAAGAGGTTTATTTTGCGCGTCGCGCGCTGCGTGGTGACGTTGCGTCACGCCGCCGGATGATCGAAAGTAACCTGCGTCTGGTCGTCAAGATAGCCCGCCGTTACGGCAATCGCGGTCTGGCTCTGCTGGATCTGATTGAAGAAGGTAACCTGGGGCTGATTCGCGCAGTTGAGAAGTTTGACCCGGAACGTGGGTTCCGTTTTTCGACTTACGCGACCTGGTGGATTCGCCAAACGATTGAACGGGCGATCATGAACCAAACCCGTACCATTCGTTTACCTATCCATATCGTCAAAGAGCTGAACGTTTATCTGCGTACCGCACGCGAGTTGTCCCATAAGCTGGACCACGAGCCAAGCGCGGAAGAGATAGCCGAACAGCTGGATAAGCCAGTTGATGACGTGAGCCGGATGCTGCGTCTGAACGAGCGCATTACCTCGGTGGATACACCGCTGGGCGGCGACTCGGAAAAAGCGCTGCTGGATATTCTGGCCGATGAAAAAGACAACGGCCCGGAAGACACCACGCAGGACGATGATATGAAACAAAGCATCGTCAAATGGCTGTTCGAACTGAACGCCAAGCAGCGTGAAGTGCTGGCTCGTCGCTTTGGTCTGCTCGGCTATGAAGCCGCGACGCTTGAGGATGTGGGCCGCGAAATTGGCCTGACCCGCGAACGCGTGCGTCAGATCCAGGTAGAAGGTCTCCGCCGTCTGCGGGAGATCCTGCAAAGCCAGGGGCTGAACATCGAAGCGCTGTTCCGCGAGTAAGACACCTTTCTTAAAAAAGGCTCAATCCTTTGATTGGGCCTTTTTCTTTTTTGGGCCTCCGTCGCTTACGCGATCGCCGTCTCGTGGAGGTGCCGCCAGATGATTTTCTCTTCCTGCAGACGGAAAAGAACCGTCGACCAGCGCGCGGTTTCCGCTTTGCCTGGGAGAGCGTGTGTTTCCCGGTAGCTCACCGCTGCGCCATCGCGCCATTCGGCAAGTATGGCGGCACTATCGACGACAATCTTTAAGCCCGGACGGCTGGCGCGAGCCCCGTGAAAAAAGGCGCTGACCGCCTGATGATCCATGCGCATACCGTTTATCGGGATCATGGTAAAGTCCGGGCTAAAGCGACGCATCAGCGCGTCGGCGCTCCCGTCCCCCTGATTCAGCCAGTTTTCTATAGCCACGTGGGCCGCAATAACTTCCGCAATATAGCGATTCATTTGTTCTCCATTTTACCGTGCAGGCGCATGATTATCGCCCGGTTATCGAAGGTAAGGCAGCCCAGCAGCGGCGCCAGGGTCAACGCGGCGGCGGCGATAAATACGCCACGCCACGCCTGCGGCGTTGGCCAGTAAAGCAAAAAGGCGCTCAGTAAGGCTGCCAGTAGCGCAGATCCCATCAGGAAACTGAGCTGGCGGTTAAGATTCCACAGCGCGCTGGCGTCCGGCATATCGCCGTTCGCCACATTCAGAAACGCGCTGCTCTGGGCCGTACTGCTGCACAGGCTGCCGCCTGCGCCCATGAATATAAATGCCGCGATTAGCATACTGCTGGCGGTATGCGCATTGACGCCAGCCAGGGTGACGATCCCGACAGCCTGGAGAAGGCAGCCGACCGCGATAAGCGGGCGGGGGCCGAGACGATTGAAATAGCGGCCGGTCGTCGCGATCGCCACAAACGAAGCCAGCGACCACGGAAGCATCAGGGCGCCGATGGCGGAGGGCGACATCCCCGTCACGCTTTGTAAATAAAACATCCCGACGACATTGATGCCAATAAAAGTCCCCGGCACGCAGAGATAGACCAGCATTGAAAAGCGCAGCAGCGGATCGCGCAGTAGCGAGAGACGCAGGAGTCCCCCCGGCCGCGCGACGCGTGTCTCATCCTTAATCCACAGCGCTGCCAGTCCGAACGTCAGCAGCGCGATCGGCAGGCTGGCAAAGAAAACCCAGCGCCAGCTGAGCGACTGCACCAGCACCCCGCCGATCGCCGGCGAGCACGCCGGCGCCAGCAGCCCGACCAGCATCACCGCGGCGGAAAGTTTCGCCCGCTCATGAGGCCTGAACTGTTGCCAGGTTAGCGACTGGCCTAGCGGAATCAATAGTCCGCCGCCCATCCCCTGCAGGGCGCGCCACATGACAAGGCTGGTCAACGAGTCGGCCATTCCTGCGGCCAGAGCCCCAAAGCTAAATATGCTGAGCGAAAGCAGGAATACCCGCCGGGTACCAAACTGCTGGCTGAGCCAGGCGCTAAACGGCAGTACCAGCGTGAGCCCGGCAATATAGCCATTGCTGACCCACGCCAGTTCGCCCACCGACGCGTGCAGCGTTCGGCTCATCGCCGGAAAGGCGACGCTGGCGATGAACATATTGATTAAGTCGAGAAAGAAACCCAGCAGAAAAACGGTTGCGACCTTGCTGCGATACGTCATTGATTAAACCCCCCGTGAAGGCCGCTACTGTAAACCTCAGCGTCAGGGCGAATAAACACGACATTCGGAGATATACTGTCTGAAATTTTTTGACAATTGGCGGCGCGATGCTGAACCTGCAGCGGATGAACATGTTTGTAGCGGTGGTCGATAGCGGAAGTTTTACCGCGGCGGCGACGGCGCTGGGGCAGACCAAGGCGGTGGTGAGTTTCAACATTCGCCAGCTGGAGAGCGAGCTGGGGGTTACGCTGCTGTTGCGATCGACCCGTCGGCTGACGCTGACGGAAGCCGGTTCGCTCTTCTATCATCGCGGGGTCGTGCTGCTGAAAGCGGCGGAAAACCTGCAGGACGACGTCCGGGGCAGCCACGTGGGGTTGAGCGGTGAACTGCGGATCACAACGACGCCAGAATATGGCGCGCAGGTGATTATCCCGGCGCTGGCGGAGTTCAGCCAGCGGCATCCAGCGCTCCGCGTGCGCCATGTTTCTTCTTCTCACCACGCGGATTTAATCTCCGAACGGTTTGACGTGGCGATTCGCCTCGGGACGCTGGCGGATTCGCGCTACCGCGCGGCGCTGATATCGCGTTTTGCCATCGTCCCGGTTGCTGCCCCATCATGGCTGGCGCAGCATCCTGTAAAGACGCTTGAGGAGCTGGCCCACGCGGCGTGGATTATTCATGAACGTCTGACCGCACCGCTCCGCTGGCCGCTTACCGGGCCCGATGAGGAGAGCATCGCCTTCGAGATTAAACAGGCGCCGCGGCTGTCGGCAGATAGCGCCAGCGCGCTGATGGCCTTTGCGCTGGCGGGCAGCGGCATCGCGCTGCTGCCCGAATGGCTGGTGGCCGCAGCGCTGGCAGACAGCGCGCTGGTGAAGGTGATGCCGGCGTTTAGCTTTCCGCGCCAGGGGGTGTACGCGGTTTACCCGGACGCGCAGCACGTTCCCGTCAGGGTCCGGGCGTTTATTGATTTTCTCCGCGAGCGCCTGGGTTAATTGGGTTCTCGCGCTACCAGCTTGTGGATGATTTGCGAAAACTGCTGCCGTTCTTCATCGTTCAGCCGACCTAAAAATTCTTCATCAACGGCGTTACCCAGCGGCATTGAGCTTGCCAGTAGCGCTTCGCCTTCTGCGGTTAAATAGACAAACCGACGGCGTTTGTCCGCCGGATCGTGTTCGCGACGAACCAGACCGCGGCTCTCCATTCGGCTCAGCATCTCCGCAAGCGTCGCTTTTGTGCTGACCGCCGCTTCCGTTAGCGTCACCTGTTCAATGCCGGGATGTTCGGCAATGGAACGCATCACCGCATACTGCGGTTTGGTGAGGTCCGGCAGTTCAAGCTGCCAGCGGGCGGTGTGCTGCTGAAAAAGCTGGCGTAGCAGGTGAAACGCCTCGTTTTTTAACTCCATGACAACTCCGTAATCAACCCGTCGGCTCTATGATAGCCGTTCGGGAGGCGTTTTAGCATTTTTCCTGTTTTGATGAAAAATGCGGCCGTGTACGAACGCACTTGCACGAAAAGCTTATCAAGGGTAGTTTTAATAAAAACGTTCGTGTACGAACAATTGTGAGGCGATGATGAAGCTAATCCTAGGGATGACCGGAGCGACGGGCGCTCCGCTGGGCGTGGCGCTGCTCAAAGCGCTTCGAGAGATGCCGGAAGTGGAAACGCATCTGGTGATGTCAAAGTGGGCCAAAACCACCATTGAGCTGGAAACGCCTTACAGCGCCCGTGAAGTGGCTGCGCTGGCCGATTTCTCGCACAGTCCGGCGGACCAGGCCGCCGTCATCTCATCGGGTTCATTTCGTACCGACGGCATGATCGTTATCCCCTGCAGTATGAAAACGCTGGCGGGTATCCGTGCCGGTTATGCCGAGGGGCTGGTGGGGCGGGCCGCGGACGTGGTGCTGAAAGAGGGGCGTAAGCTGGTGCTGGTGCCGCGTGAAATGCCGTTGAGCACGATCCATCTGGAAAACATGCTGGCCCTGTCACGCATGGGTGTGGCGATGGTGCCGCCCATGCCCGCTTATTACAACCATCCCAAAACCATTGAGGACGTCACTGACCACGTTGTCACGCGGGTGCTGGATCAGTTCGGTCTGGAGTATCACAAAGCGCGCCGCTGGAGCGGGTTGCGGGCGGTAGAGAATGTATCACAGGAGAATGAATAATGGCTTTTGATGATTTGCGCAGCTTTTTGCAGGCGCTGGACGACCAGGGGCAACTGCTGAAAATTAGCGAAGAAGTGAACGCGGAGCCGGATCTGGCCGCGGCGGCAAACGCGACCGGGCGCATCGGCGATGGCGCCCCCGCGCTGTGGTTTGACAATATTCGCGGTTTTACCGATGCGCGCGTGGCAATGAACACCATCGGTTCCTGGCAGAACCACGCTATCTCGCTGGGGCTGCCGCCGAATACGCCGGTGAAAAATCAGATCGACGAATTTATTCGTCGTTGGGATAAATTCCCGGTAACGCCGGAGCGGCGGGCAAACCCGGCGTGGGCGGAAAATACCGTTGACGGCGAGGCGATTAATCTGTTCGATATTCTGCCCCTGTTCCGTCTCAATGACGGCGACGGCGGCTTTTATCTCGACAAAGCCTGCGTGGTTTCTCGCGATCCTCTCGACCCGGACAATTTTGGTAAGCAAAACGTCGGCATTTACCGTATGGAGGTGAAGGGCAAACGTAAACTCGGCCTGCAGCCGGTACCTATGCACGATATCGCTCTGCATCTGCACAAAGCGGAAGAGCGCGGTGAAGACCTGCCGATTGCCATTACCCTGGGTAACGATCCGATTATCACCCTGATGGGCGCCACGCCGCTGAAATACGATCAGTCGGAATATGAGATGGCCGGCGCGCTGCGTGAAAGCCCGTACCCAATCGCCACCGCGCCGCTGACCGGCTTCGACGTACCGTGGGGGTCAGAGGTGATCCTCGAAGGGGTGATTGAAAGCCGCAAGCGCGAAATTGAAGGCCCGTTCGGCGAATTTACCGGCCACTACTCGGGCGGCCGTAATATGACGGTGGTGCGTATCGATAAGGTTTCTTACCGCAGCAATCCGATTTTCGAGTCCCTCTATCTCGGTATGCCGTGGACCGAGATCGACTACCTGATGGGCCCGGCCACCTGCGTACCGCTGTATCAGCAGCTGAAGGCCGAGTTCCCGGAGGTGCAGGCCGTCAACGCGATGTACACCCACGGCCTGCTGGCGATTATCTCCACCAAAAAACGCTACGGCGGCTTTGCCCGCGCGGTGGGTCTGCGGGCGATGACCACGCCGCACGGCCTGGGCTACGTGAAGATGGTGATCATGGTTGATGAAGACGTCGACCCGTTCAACCTGCCGCAGGTGATGTGGGCGCTGTCGTCGAAGGTCAACCCGGCGGGTGACCTGGTGCAGTTGCCGAATATGTCGGTCCTGGAGCTTGATCCAGGCTCCAGCCCGGCGGGGATCACCGACAAACTGATTATCGACGCCACCACGCCGGTTGCGCCCGATCTGCGCGGCCACTACAGCCAGCCGGTACAGGATCTTCCTGAAACCAAAGCCTGGGCTGAAAAACTGACCGCCATGCTGGCCAACCGTAAATAAGGAGAAGAAGATGATTTGTCCACGCTGCGCCGATAAACATATTGAAGTGCTGGCAACATCGCCGGTAAAAGATGTCTGGATGGTATTTCAGTGCCAGCACTGTTTCTACACCTGGCGGAATACTGAACCGCTACGCCGCACCAGCCGGGAACATTATCCGGAAGCGTTCCGCATGACCCAAAAGGATATCGATGACGCGCCAATGGTGCCTCATATTCCGCCGCTGCTGGCGGAAGATAAACGCTAAAATCAACGGGCCCGCTTAGTCGGGCCTTTTTATATTTAGTTAATCAATGCAAAATATTTATTAATTAAATTTTCAAATTGCATAAAAGGTTAATAGAGCAGATACGTTTGCGAGCCTTCTTCCAGTTTATAATAAAATCAACGGGTTTGATAAATTACCGATAAGTTTCGCGGCCGGGAAAATATAGAATAGCGGCGGGTGCTTGAGGCTATCTGGCTTTGAGCATTGACAAGGATTCAGATAGACGAAAGCCCCAGAAGATATTTCTATCAACCGAGGCTGGCGTATGAACCCTAACAATTCAGATGTTAGTCTCTTCTTTGCAGGGAGGCAAGACATGCTAACAAAATATGCCCTTGTGGCAATCGTTGTACTGTGTATTACGGTACTGGGATTTACGCTTTTGGTGCGCAGCTCGCTGTGCGAACTCAGTATTAAAGAGCGTAGTATGGAGTTTAAAGCTGTTCTCGCTTACGAATCGAAGAAATAGCATCAGCGCGGGGGGCAACCCCGCGTATTGG
Source organism: Klebsiella sp. JN_Kp126 (assembly GCF_033843325.1). NCBI lineage: Bacteria > Pseudomonadati > Pseudomonadota > Gammaproteobacteria > Enterobacterales > Enterobacteriaceae > Klebsiella > Klebsiella sp. JN_Kp126. The sequence goes on from NZ_JAWXQV010000044.1 coordinate 61,223, forward strand.
TTGTCAGGATGCATCCTCTCGCACTCAGTTTGCATTTGTTAAAACGGCAGCACCGCAGGGCGCTGCCGTTTTTTCACGTTAAACGAGAACTACACCAGGCTCTTCAGGCGATAGATCCACTCCAGCGCCTGGCGCGGAGTCAGCGAATCCGGGTCAAGATTCTCCAGCGCTTCAACCGCGGGCGAGGTCTCTTCCGGAGCGGAAAGCAGCGACATCTGGGTACCGTCCACCTGCGTGGCGGCAGCGCTCGGCGCAATGCTTTCCAGCTCGCGCAGCTTCTGCCGCGCGCGTTTAATCACCTCTTTCGGCACACCGGCCAGCGCGGCAACCGCCAGACCGTAGCTCTTACTGGCCGCGCCATCCTGCACGCTGTGCATGAAGGCGATAGTGTCGCCGTGCTCCAGAGCATCAAGATGGACGTTGGCCACGCCTTCCATTTTCTCCGGCAGCTGGGTCAGCTCGAAGTAGTGGGTGGCAAACAGGGTCAGGGCCTTAATCTTGTTCGCCAGATTTTCCGCGCAGGCCCACGCCAGCGACAGACCATCGTAGGTCGAGGTGCCACGACCGATTTCATCCATCAGCACCAGGCTATGCTCGGTGGCGTTATGCAGAATATTGGCGGTTTCGGTCATCTCTACCATAAAGGTTGAGCGGCCGCTGGCCAGGTCATCCGCCGCGCCGACGCGGGTGAAAATACGATCGATGGGGCCGATATCGACTTTTTCCGCCGGAACGTAGCTGCCGATATACGCCAGCAGGGCGATCAGCGCGGTCTGACGCATATAGGTACTTTTACCGCCCATATTCGGACCTGTGATAATCAGCATTCTCCGCTGCGGGGCGAGGTGCAGCGGGTTAGCGATGAACGGCTCTTTCAGAACCTGCTCAACCACCGGATGGCGGCCTTCGCTGATACGAATACCCGGCTTATCGCTAAAAGTCGGGCAGCAGTAGTTGAGGGTCTCCGCGCGCTCGGCGAGGTTCACCAGCACATCGAGCTCCGCCAGCGCGCTGGCGCTCTGCTGCAGATCGCCAAGATGCGGCAGCAGCATATCGAAAAGTTCATCGTACAGCTGCTTTTCCAGCGCCAGCGCCTTCCCTTTGGAGGTCAGCACTTTGTCTTCATACTCCTTCAGCTCAGGAATAATATAGCGCTCGGCGTTCTTGAGGGTCTGGCGACGGACGTAGTGGATCGGCGCATGCTGGCTCTGACCGCGGCTAATCTGGATGTAGTAGCCGTGGACGGCGTTGTAGCCTACCTTCAGCGTGTCCAGCCCCAGACGCTCGCGCTCGCGAACTTCCAGTCTGTCGAGGTAATCGGTCGCGCCATCGGCCAGGCCGCGCCACTCATCGAGTTCCGCGTTATAGCCGGGGGCGATAACGCCGCCGTCGCGAACCAGTACCGGCGGCGCATCGATAATCGCCCGTTCCAGCAGTTCACGCAGCTCGCTAAATTCCCCCATCTTTTCCCGGAGCCGCTGTACTGGCGCACAGTCGACGTCCCCCAGCATCGCGCGCAGTGCCGGCAGCTGCTGGAAAGCGTGACGCATACGCGCTAAATCGCGAGGGCGGGCGGTGCGCAGCGCCAGGCGCGCCAGAATACGTTCGAGGTCGCCGACCTGGCGCAGTACCGGCTGCAGCTCGGTGTAATGTTCCTGCAGCGCGCCGATGGTCTGCTGGCGCTCTACCAGCACGGCGGTGTCGCGCGCCGGCATATGCAGCCAGCGCTTAAGCATACGGCTGCCCATGGGGGTCACGGTGCAGTCGAGCACTGAGGCCAGCGTATTATCAAAGCCGCCGGCCAGGTTCTGGGTGATCTCCAGATTGCGGCGCGTGGCCGCATCCATAATGATGCTGTCCTGCTGGCGCTCCATCGTGATGGAGCGGATATGCGGCAATGACGTGCGCTGGGTGTCTTTGACGTACTGCAGCAGGCAGCCGGCGGCGCACAGGCCGCGCGGGGCGTTTTCAACGCCGAAACCAACTAGATCGCGCGTGCCGAACTGGAGATTGAGCTGCTGGCGCGCGGTGTCGATTTCAAATTCCCACAGCGGACGGCGGCGCAGGCCGCGGCGGCCCTCAATCAGCGACGACTCGGCAAAATCCTCCGCGTACAGCAGCTCGGCGGGGTTGGTGCGCTGAAGCTCCGCCGCCATCGTTTCGCGGTCAGCGGGTTCGCTCAGGCGAAAACGTCCGGAGCTGATATCGAGGGTGGCGTAGCCAAAACCTTTACTGTCCTGCCAGATGGCGGCCAGCAGATTGTCCTGGCGTTCCTGCAGCAGCGCTTCATCGCTGATGGTACCCGGTGTCACAATGCGGACGACTTTGCGTTCAACCGGCCCTTTGGTGGTTGCCGGATCGCCAATCTGTTCGCAAATGGCCACCGACTCGCCCTGATTAACCAGCTTAGCCAGATAGTTCTCAACCGCGTGATGGGGGATCCCGGCCATCGGAATCGGTTCGCCCGCGGAAGCGCCGCGCTTCGTCAGCGAGATATCCAGCAGCTGCGATGCGCGTTTCGCATCGTCATAGAACAGTTCGTAAAAATCACCCATCCGGTAAAACAGCAGAATCTCCGGGTGCTGGGCTTTCAGCTTGAGATACTGCTGCATCATCGGGGTGTGGGCGTCAAGATTCTCTAGTGTACTCATCAGTTTTTGCTGTCCATTTTCTGAAGTTTTAATGAGTTAGCGGAGTTTATTGTTTTCATGACGTCGCGCTATCGCTCATCGGTTCCCGTGAAACTGTGCATTTTTGTTTATTGACTCATGAGCCGCATGATAACGGAGTCTTCAGGTCAGGAAAACAAGAAGCAGCGGCGGTATGCCGGAGGGGGAGGTCGCAGCGGAAAAAGGCTATACTGGCGAATGCAGGTCGATGGTGTAGACGGGGAGAAATCCGTTTTTCACCGGCGCCTTACGCCTCGCGTTATTTCCCTTATTCCGCCTGCTTTTCACTATTGCGTATAGCAGAAAAGGGTCTTTGTTAATAAAATGTGATCTGTGTTACAATTCTCTTACCATCAACATCTTTCGTTTATCCTCTATTAATTACCTGTCGTAATTTGTTTTTAGGATATATCTCAGCATTCTGCGAGTTAATTTCCTATGGTGGCATTGTTCGCGAGGTTAAATCTTTTTTTAATTCCTTTGTAAATGTATCTCTTTTTACCTAAAAAATGATTTGTTAGTATTTTTGTCGACCAGGGGATCTGGCTTTAATTAAATTATTAATATTAATTAATAGTCTAATTATTGAAACGGATTTTTCGGTGATGCGGAGGGCTGCAAATTGTTATGAGAGTATAACTCAGCAATTTTATAGCTCCTTACTCTTTAGGATAAAAATTTATAACGCAGGAATTTTCTATGAAACTGAATAAAGTTGCTATGGCTGTGGCATTAACTGCTGCTCTCGGCTCAATGTCTGCACTGGCTGATACCACTAATGGTCAGATTGAGCTTCAGGGTGAGCTGGTGAATACCGCGTGTGGTTTAGCGCCGTCGTCCAGCCCGGTAACCGTTGATTTTGGTCAGGTTCCAGTTTCCCTGCTGCAAGGCGGTGGTCAGGCAACTGAAACCAAAAACATCGAGCTGCAGTATTGCGATACCACCATCGCCAGCAGCGCCGTTGTTTCCTATACCCCGACTTCGGTTAACCCGAACGATCCTACTCTGGCTGCCTTTACTTCTGGTACCGCATCTGGTGCAGGTATCGGCCTGAAAGATAGCGCTAGCCAGACTGTGACCTGGGGCGCGCAGACCACGCCGGTCACCCTGGTCGATGGTACTAACACCATTCCTTTCGTGGCCTTCCTGAAAGCGGAAGCGGCAGCGAGCGGTTCTACCACTACCGTAACCGCGGGTGCATTCCAGTCAACGATCAATTTCACTATCGATTATCAATAATCGATTTTGAGTTATCGCTCGCGGGGAGGTTCCTCCCCGCGATATTGGATGGTGTACCCGATAATATGGAATTCTGAGTATGGTTAAGGATACAGAGAAAAAGAGACTGATGGCGCTATTCGTATCGGTATTACTCTTTTCCGGACATGCTTCGAGTACTAATTTTACGCCCGGACAGCTGGCGCTTTCGGGGGAGCTGGTTGCTGCCGCCTGCGATATTGATCCCAGCTCGCGGGAGCTATGGGTGGATTTCGGCAACATATCCGCTCGCGATATTAATATGGATCAAGAAGGTAAGCTCGTCCGGCCTTTTCTGGTGCGCTTAGTGGGCTGCGCGTCTTACGGCAGCGAAAATCAATCAACGCCCGGTGCTTATGCCACGATTACTTTTACCGGCAATGCGTCATCGCAGGACCCGACCGTATTAATTCCGGATGGGGAAGGAAAGGGGTTTGGTATACAGATTCGCGATCGCCGTGGGGAAGTTTTAACTTTTGGAGAACCCTCCTCGGGATACCTGCTAAGTGATGAGAATAATACACTGAAATTCACCGCTTCGCTGGTTCCGGTTCAGCAACATATTAAGGCTGGGGATTTTTACGCCGTCACTCGTTTTTATATGGATTACAACTAGACGCAAGCCAGCTATTGCTGTTGTAGCTTGTTTACCGCGCACGATATTTTACTGAATGATTCGGGATGAATAGTCATGTCAGCAGAACTAAAAATAAAAATAATCCTCTCTCAGATGCTTTTTTTCTGCTGTGCTTCTATGGCTTGTGCCTCAACCGACGTGGAATTCAATACCGACGTACTGGATGCCGCCGATCGCGACAATATCGATTTAACCCGTTTCGCCACCGACAACTATGTCCCGCCGGGCGAGTACTTATTAGATATTAAAATAAATGGCCAGGCGGTGGGGCAGCAAAAGGTTCGCTATCTGGCTTCTAAAGACCAGAAGCATACCCAGGCCTGCATTAACGGCGAAATTCTTGCCAGATTGGCGTTGAAAGAAGAAGCGCAGAAAAAGGTCGCACAGCCGTTTGCCGATTGCTATGACCTGCTGAGCCTTCCTGGGGCTAAGCTCAGCAACTACGCCGGGGTGCTGGACATCACCGTCCCGCAGGCGTGGATGAAATACAACGATCCGAACTGGACGCCGCCGGAGCGCTGGGACCAGGGCATCGGTGGGTTTTTGCTCGACTACAGTCTGACCGGGCAATATACCCGCCAGCTTGATATGCATGAAGATTACACCACCCTGAGCGGATACGGCCAGACCGGGTTTAACCTCGGCGGCTGGCGTTTGCGCGGCGAATATCAGACCAGCTATTACAGCGCGACGCATCAATTTGATTTCGACATGAATCAGATCTACGCCTACCGTCCGCTGCCGATGATGGCGGCAAAGCTGACGGCGGGGGAGATCTACCTTGATTCTCAGGTCTTCGACACCGTGCGCTTTACCGGGCTTAATCTCGCCAGCGATGAGCGTCAGCTGCCGCCAAACCTGCAGGGCTACGCGCCGGAAATTCGCGGCCTGGCCAAGACCAACGCCAAAGTGACGGTGAAGCAGAGCGGGCGCATTATTTATGAAACGACGGTTCCCGCCGGGCCGTTTAACATTCAGGATTTACGCAGCTCGGTGCGCGGTACGCTGGATGTTCAGGTGGAGGAGCAGGACGGTTCCATTTCAACGTTCCAGGTTAACACCGCCAACATTCCTTACCTTACGCGTCCCGGCTACGTGCGTTACAACGTGGCTGTCGGCGCGCCGTCCCGCTATAACCATAAAATTCAGGGGCCAGGTTTCGCTTCCGGTGATTTCTCCTGGGGGATAACCAACGCCTGGTCGCTGTACGGTGGTTTACAAAGCGCAGGGGCGGAATATACCGCGGTCTCCGCCGGTATTGGCCGCGATCTCAGCGTACTGGGCGCGCTCTCGCTTGACGCCACCGAATCCTACAGCCAACAGTCAAACCAGAAGCGGCTTAAAGGCACCTCGTTTAAGCTGAGCTATGCGAAAACGTTCGACGAATATAACAGTTCAATTACCTTTGCCGGCTATCGCTTTTCTCAGGAAGATTTCCGCTCTTTCTCGCAATATCTCAACGAGCGTTACGAGGGTTACGACAGCCTTGGGCGTGAAAAAGAAGTCTATACCATCACCGGGAATAAAACGTTCTGGGCCGATGAGCCAGGCAAAGCGACTACCGTCTTTCTGACCTATACCCACCAGAATTACTGGAATCGAAGCAGCCAGGATCGCTACGGCATCTCGTTAGGGCGCTCGTTTAACGTCGGTAATATTCGCGGGATCACCACCAATATTTCGGCCTACCGTTCCGATTACGAAGGGCGTAAAGACGACTCTATTGCTTTCTCGCTTTCCATTCCCGTTGGCGATAGCAAATGGAGCGGTCTCGACGTACAGACCAATAACGGCAAAACCAGCCCGATGCTCTCGTACACCGACAGCAGCGACTACAACAACCTGTGGCGACTGCGCGCCGGGGCGAGCCAGAGCGGCTATGCCAACGTCGACGGCTACTATCAGCGCCGCTCGCAGTATGCCGAAATCAACAGCAACGCCAGCTATCAGCAGGATCACTACGTTTCCCTGAGCAGCACCCTGCGCGGCGGCTTTACCGCTACCCGGCACGGGGCGGCGATCCACAACAGCGGCGCAACGCTCAACACGGCGCGCGTGATGGTGAATACCAACGGTATCGGCGACGTTCCGCTCAATGATGGTAAATCAAGAACCAACAATTTCGGCATTGCCGTTATTCCGGACATCGTGAGCTACAACAGCTTTGATACCCGTGTTGATGTCGATGCGATGTCGGAATCCATCGAACCGGCAAAAGCCATCAGCACCGCCACGCTGACCGAAGGCGCCATTGGCTATCAGACCTTTGGCATGGCGAAGGGCGAAAAAATGATGGGGATTATTCGCCTGGCTGACGGTACCTATCCACCGTTCGGCGCGGAGGTTATCAACGGCGATGGCGTGAGCGTCTCCATGATTATGGAAGGTGGCCAGGGATGGCTGGCGGGGGTGAATCCTCAGGAGCTGCTAAGCGTAGTGTGGAGCGGGAAAAAGCAGTGCCAGATTGCCATCCCGCCGACCATCGTGCGTCGTTCGACAGCCGCGCTATTGCCGTGTAAATGACAGTGACAGTAATAAAAGGCCAAAAATGAGCATAACAAGCAACAAATTCTGCTGGATGGGCGTTGTGATGCTGGCGGCGGTAGGCGGTACCGCTCAGGCAGGGGTTTCGCTGGATCGCACGCGTCTTATCATCACCGGTAAAGACAGCTCGGCGAGCGCGAATTTAACCAACACCAGCCCGGATATTCCTTTCCTCGCGCAATCATGGGTTGAGGACAGCAAGGGCAACAAGATTACCTCTCCGCTGGTGGTGCTGCCGCCTTTACAGCGGATTAACGGCGGGCAAAAAGGGGTGGCGCGGGTCACCAAAACTGACGGTATTAACCAACTGCCGCAGGACCGGGAAAGCCTGTTTTATTTAAGCGTGCGCGAAATCCCGCCCAAGCCGGATAAAGCGAATGTCCTGCAGTTAGCCATGCAGTCGCGGATTAAATTATTTTTCCGCCCGACGGCCATTATTCCCAAAAGCAAAAGCGAGATTTGGCAGGACCAGGTCGTCTTTCAAAAGAGCGGCAATAAGATGACCGCGCAAAACCCGACGCCCTATTACATCACCATTATTAGCTTGTCCCGCGTTAAGGGTGAAAAAATCACTAAGTTTCCGGGGATTATGATTGCGCCGAAGTCCAGCATGGAGTTCAGCGTAACCGACGGCAGCGTGCGAGATTTCGCCATGATGTATGTGAATGATTATGGCGGTCATCCGGAGCTGAAATATCGCTGCGAAGGAAATACCTGTAAAGCGCTGCCGCCATCGCAGCAAGGGTAATTAAAGAGGAACCTGATGATGAAAACGCGTCTATCGCTATTAGCACTGTTTGTATTCGGTATCAGTATGCCAGCGCTGGCCGACGCTGATATTCCGCTACAGCCACAGCACTATAACCGGGATCATCAGGGGGAAGATGGCGGTAACGTGATATTCAATGGCTCCGTTTATGCCTCGCCTTGCGTGCTGGCGCCGCAGAGCCGCCTGCAGATTATCGAGATGGGTGAAATCAGCGCCCGCCGTTTTCATCAGGCCGGCGACCGGAGTCAGCCGGTGCTGGTTCGCGTCGAACTCAGAGATTGCCTGAAAGGCGCCTCGCAGGCGCGCGACAGCATCGCCTCACGGACGACGGGCAACAGCAAGCATCTCTACACCACCGGCGAGCAGGCGGTTCAGCTCACTTTTATCGGCGAATCGGATGAACATAATCGCCAGCTGCTGCGCCTGACCGGCAGCATCTCAGGAGCCGGTATTCGCCTGCTGGATGTTAAAGAACGGGCGCTGGATATTAATCAAACGCAGCCGCCGTTTATTGTGAAAACCGGCGATAGCAGCCTGACGTTTATTGCCGTGCTGGAGTCAACCGGACGAAACGTGACCGCGGGCAACTTTAGCGGACTGCTGCGTTTAAAAATGGAGTATCTCTGATGACGACGATGGTTATCGGACGAAAATCTTGCGTCACGCTTTTACTCTGCGGCGGCTTATTATCCCTTGACGCCAGCGCGGCGATTGAAGGGGAAATTACGCCGGTCGGCGGACCTAAAATGTATAATATTGACGTGGTCAATCAGGATATTACCAATAACAGCATAGGGGCAACGATTCCTTATGAATTTTCATTGGGCGGGCAATATTCTGGTATAGCCAGCTGTACCATTCCCATGGAAAATCAGGCGATTTATTACTCTGCGACCGCCTCGCTGATGCAGCAGGGAAGCGCGCCGGGCTATTTAAAGCTCAATGATTATATGGATGTTAAAATTGAAATTTATATTCGTGGTCAGCGCATGGATTATTTTGCGGTACCTTTTTATAATGAATCGAATAACGCTTTTCAGAATAAATGCGTTCCACCAACCACCCAATTTAATAACTTTGAGTCCGGCGCCAAGGGGCGGGTAACGTTTATGATTACTAAGCCTATTGTCAACGGTGTTAACCTGTTGGGTACAGAAATCGCCAAGCTTTACGGCCGCCTGGGGAACTATAGCTCAGGAATGGGCAGCACTCCAATGTCGATTGTCTCGATTAATTCCGGGGTCATTACCGTTCCGGATAAATGCATTGTCAACTCAGGTACACCGATCGTCGTTGATTTTGATACCATCCCCAGTTCGGGTTCGCTGCTAAATGGCAATAATTACAGCCGGTCCGTGCCGATTCAGGTGAAATGCGAAGGGGGAAGTTTCGCGAACGGTAATTTAAATATTCGCCTGGGCATTCAGCAGGCCAATACCGCCAGTTTTAATAGCGATTATTTAGGGACCACCGGCGCCGTCGATCGATCCAATCTTGGCATTATTCTGAAAGATTCAGGCGGCAGTTTAGTGGCCGCGAATAGATTTTATGACGTGCCGGGTTTTAATAATAATCAGGGAACCTGGAATCTGACCGCTGCGCCGATTGCCAATGCCGGGACCAATGTTCTCGAAGGGGATTTCCAGGCATCGGCCACCGTGGTCGCTGAGTTTCAGTAAGGGGGCAGCATGCGTCAATTAATCGCATCTATGGTACTTCTGGGCTTACTGTCGGCGGCCACGCCGGCGTACGCCAGCGGGGAACTGATCGGCGGCGACTTAACCTTCAAAGGCACCGTCGCGGCCCATGGCTGCAGTATCGTTCCTTCATCCAAAAATATCGCCGTGGATTTTGGCCAGATTTCAACCCGTACGCTCTATGCGGAGAGCAAATCACAGCCCAAAGCGTTTGTGATTGAGCTTAAGGATTGCAGTACCGATGTTTTTAATTCCGTTACCGTAACCTTTAGCGGGACGGAAAATGCCAATATGAGCGACCGTCTGGCGATTACGCCGGTAGCGCCAAATTCCGCCAGCGGTATTGGCATTGGTTTTGAAGAGAGTAACGGCACGGCGATTTCACTCAATACGCCAACAACCGCGGTCGCCATTTCCGATGCCACCATGCAGTTAAATTTTAAAGCTTTTGTTGAAGGGGAACCGGACGCCTTGAGTAACAAAACCTTGCAGACCGGTGCCTTCCAGGCAACAGCGTATTACACCCTTAATTACCAGTAGAATAGATCAAGGATGACGATAAATGAGCCGCCGTTTCTTTCTCTACGATAAAAATATCTTTTTCTCAGAAGGTGTACGTTCTTTGGTTGACGATCTTGCCGCGCATGACGGCGACTGCGCTTTCTCAAGGCTCGACCAGTTCTCTCAGCTGATTAATACGCTGCGTCTGCCGAAGCAGAAAGAGGAGCTGCGCTGGGTGCTCTGCGATGTCGACAGTTTGCCGGACGAACGCTTTAATGCGCTTTACACCATTAAAGAGTACTACTGCCGGGAAAATCAGCAGCTGGTGATTTTATTAGGAGAAAATAATATTTCTCTGTTTTTTGCGCTGCATTCGCTGCTCCCGGAGGCGAGCTGGTTATTAAAAAATGAATCGCTGGAGAATTTTTTCAAATTCATTGAAGGCGCTGATTCGATGGTGGCAAAGAAAATATTTTATAGCCGCTCGCTAATTAATTATACCCGACAGAAGTGGTTAGCCCGGGATTTTAATAACAGTATCTCCAGCGATGACTGGTGGTTAATGGAAGAAATATTCAAAGGGAAGTCATTGTCGCAAATTTCCTCTGAGCAAAAAATTGATGTTCGTCGACTGAGCCGCTGCAAACGGGGCCTGATGAAAAAGTTAAATGCTAAAAATAACGTAGAACTGTTTAATATTTTCAAATGTATCGTCGCCACCCCCTGCGTATAACAGCATACAAAGTCTAACATCGACAGAATTACTGGCAGATAGCTAAGCCAGTAGGTAAGTGTAAGAAAAATACATTTCAATATAAATAGTTAAGGATCTAACAAATGCAAAAATTAAGTATGATTGAAGCGTCAACTATTATTGGCGGCTGCTGCAAGGAAACTTGCACAAGCTCTTACGAGACAGTGGTCGTTGGCGGTGTTTCTACCTGTAAACAAGTGACCACCTGTACGGATAAGCACGGTTCAACCGTTAGCATGAAAGATGCGCCGGACAGCATGTGCGTCGTGCCAAATAGCGCCCGTTATTAATCACTGATGTGATACATGGAGGGGGAACCCTCCATGTATTTCTCCGCTATTTTCGCGAGCCTGGTATCAAATGAAGATAAAACCTATTACCGCCGTTGGCTATACGTTTCTGGTGGCGTTAATTTCGTCGCTAATTACCGTGCTGTGCTATCACATATTTGTGTTTAATACATTTTCACTGGATAGCAGTCAGCCTTCCGCCCTGCGGAAAATTGACAGCGCAACCGTTGCCAGTAGCCCAATAAAAAATGAGAAAAGCATTATTGAAGTGATGTCCTATGGCTGTCACTACTGCGCATCGAACGAGGAAGAGATCGAAAAATTCGCCGCCACGCTACCCGCGGATAGCACCTTTGAAGTTATCCATATTACTGGCGAGAATAACGGTCTGGCGGTCTTTGCGCCGGTTTTTGCGACCCTTGAAGTCATGGGTATTGAGCGCCAGACGCGCGACCAGGCGTTTAACGCGGTAATGACCCGCGGGATTAATTTAGCCGATGAGGAAACGCTTAATGGCTGGCTGAAAAAGAATAGTATTGATGTCGATAAATACCATCAGCTACGCCAAAGTCAGGCCGTCGCCGAGCGTCTGGAATATATGGCGAAAATCACCGAACTTTATGACATTAACGCGACGCCGCTGTTTATTGTGAATAAGAAATACGTAGTGGCGAAGGATCGTCAGTTTCCTGAATTTGCCGACTATTTGCGCCAGCTGTTAACCCAGGATAAGGAGTAAGCGTGGCGCGCTTTCTCATCGTCTGGAGCGTCTTCAGCGTAAGAAAATGGTCCGCGCAGCTGAGCTGGCGCTACCGGCCTTTTACCGGCTACGGCCAAAAAGCGGTGCGTAGAGTCATGCGTTTTACCCCGATGCCGCTGCTGCTGCTGGCGGTTCGCGCGCTGTGTCGGCTGCGGCTGCTGGGCAGACAGTACCGTGGCCGCAGCGCCGTGGCGACGCAAAACTACCGCTGCCTGACGGGCGTCGAGGGCCGAATCGATGCCGGATGGATAGCCATGCGCCGCCAGCTGCTGGAGATAGGGGCGACCTGGGCACAGCACCCGGCCACCCTGGCCCAGATGCAGGCATGCACGCGAGAGCTTGACGCCGTTGTCGCTCCCCTGGCGGCGCAAAAGACGCCGGTCGTCCTTGCGCCGCTGCACTGCGTTTCCGATATCTTAGCGGCGATGGTCGGGGCCGGCGTGACGCCGGGCAAAGCCAGCGTAGTGGTCTCTTCCAGCGCGGAAAGCTACACCGTCGCCAGCCGTAAAATGGGCGGCGTCGCGCTCTCTTATTGCTCAATCCACCAGGATAATACATCGCTGGCTAGCGAGCTTATGGCGTTAATGACCAATGTATCGGCAGGGCGGGAAAATATGATTATTTTCCCCGACATTCCGGCCGATTACACCGTGCAGACCCCGGAAGCGCAGTCCGGGAAAATAAGCTGCCGGCTATTTGGCCGCCCGGCGAAATTACATAGCGGAGTACAGCGGTTTTCTCGCATCGTATCGGCGCAGGTGGTTTTTTATCACCTCTATTATCAGCACGGGATAAAAATAAAAATCTATTCCCCGCTGTCGCCAAAAGAGGTCGCGGCCAATCTGCCGCCGATTATTGAAAACACCCTGCGCGATTATCCGCAGGATTGGCTTTTGTGGCACAGCCATTCGCTCTATTTTATTAATCACTGATGCATCATCATGAAAAAGATTATTCCTGATATGGTTTTCCAGGAAGAGACCAATGAATGCGGCCTCTCCTGTATTGCGATGCTGGCGCAAACCCAGAATATTCCGTGCTCGCTGCCGGCTTTGCGGGAAATTTTCCCGGCATCCGATCATGGGACATCGTTGAGCGATTTATCCGTTATCCTGCAGCAGATCGGCATTGCCACCGCGCCGGTGTTGTTCGATCACGCTGAGCTTCATGCGCTGCCGTTCCCGTCCATTTTGCACTACGGCGCCAGCCACTATGTTCTGCTGGCCTGGCGAAAAGGGGATTACGTCTGCGTCATGAATCCGGCGATTGGCCAGCAGTGGCTGCCTTTCTCGGCATTAAAAAAAGAGATTAGCGGCTATGCGCTGATCCTTGAAGAGTCGCCCGGCGCGATTGCCGGCCCGGACCCGGTTATTGCCGGCGCGCAGCAGGAGATGCCGCGGGCGATGAGCCTGAAGGAGACCGCGGCGGTACCGGGCATTTATAAGCTGATGCTCTTGACCTTCCTGGTGTCGCTCACCCTGTTTTTAATGCCGACGATGGTCAGCCGGGCGATCAACCAGGCCTTCTCTGACGTTCAGAATACGCAGTTTCCTTATTTATGGTTCATCCTCGCCTTTGTTGTATCCACGCTGCTGGCGCTGGGCGTCAGGGTGATTAGCGAGCGATTTATTCGCCGCTTTGTCCTGCTTAAGAGCGATATCGGTTTTTCCCGCCTGCTGAATAATCCGCTGCGTTTTTTTGAAAAACGCGCGCCGGGGGACGTTTTCAGCCGTTTTATCGCCTGGCAGGGCGGGATGCTGCAAAAAATCGAACTGGATAACGGGCTCCGCTCGGACTGGATCATCTGCGTTATCGCGATCGGCATTATGTTCTGGATCTCCCCGGTGCTGGCGCTGATTTCCGCCGTGGGTATTGTGGCGATGGGGCTGATCAGCGTCTGGGCCATTTTTCGCGACCGCTGGTATACGCAGCAGCTGCAGCTGAAAAGCGCGACGCTGAATGACTTTTTTATGGAAACGCTTCAGGGCGTGTTAACCATCAAGACCGCCGGGCTGGAAACGCAGCGTAAAGCGCAGTTTGCCCGTCTGTCTCATGACCTTTTCACCTGCCTCCAGCGGCAGAAAGTCTATCAGCAGGTCAAAGAGGGACTGTACCAGCTGACCGGCAGCCTTGAGATGGTGGTTTTCATGCTGGTGGTGCTGCCGCTGGTGCACGCAAAGCTTATCTCGCTGGGCGACTTTTTTGCCTACAGCTTTTTACGACAGATTTTTACCTCCTACGTCACGCGGATATTTTATGCCGTGATCCGTAAATCACAGCTGCACGTGATCGATACCCGCGCGCAGGGCCTGTTCACCCGCCATGAGCCTGCTGCGCCCCAGTTTGCTCCGCTCAGCGGTGAAGCGGTTCCGCGGCTGACGTTCGAACAGGTGAGCTTTCATTACAACCCGCAGCGTCCGGTACTCAATGCCGTTGATCTCATCCTGGAGCCCGGCGATCGGCTGGCGATCGTGGGCGACTCCGGCGCCGGAAAAAGCACCCTGCTGCGGCTGATGGCAGGGCTTTTTTCCGCGCAGCATGGGCGAATTTTGCTGGACAACGACGAGGTGAGCGCGCAGCAGCTGGCGTCGCAGGTATGGCTACAGAGTCAGGAAGACATCCTGTTCAACGCCTCAGTGCTGCAAAACATCACCCTGTTTGACCCGTGGTACAGCGACAGCGATCGCGGGCGAGTGGAGGCGCTGGTCGAAAAAATGGCGCTGGGGCCGGTGGTTCAGGCGCTGCCGGGAGGAATGGAGGCGCTGATCCGCGAGAGCCACTCGGCGCTCTCTTTGGGCCAGCGTCAGCGGCTGATGCTGGCGCGGGCGCTCTACAGCACCCGGCCCATACTGCTGTTCGACGAACCGACCGCCAATCTTGATGATGAAACCGCGGAAACGGCGATCCTCGCGCTGTGCCAGCACTGCCGCGAACAGGGCAAGACGCTGATCGTCGTGACCCACAGCGAGCAGATCCTGCATCATTTCACGCGGGTTTATCGCCTGAAGGAAGGCAAGCTGCGCGATATCACACAGGGAGAGGTGGACCAATGAGAAGAGCATTTTTACGCCGCCGTAAAACGTGGCTGTTTGCGCTGGTCGCTATGCTGGCCATTGTTGCCGCCGTCTACTATCAGCGCTCATTTCCGGCACAGGCCGAGTCGATTGATACCGTTACGCTCGATCGCGGGGATATCGAAAAGGTCGTGCTGGCGAGCGGGATTATCAAACCTGCCGTCCAGGTGAGCGTCGGCGCGCAGGTCAGCGGCCAGCTGCGTAAGCTGTACGTGCGCCAGGGCGAGCGGGTGCGCAAAGGGCAGCTGTTAGCCGAAATCGACCCGACGCTGCAGCTTTCCGACTTACGCAACGCTACCGCGCAGCTGGCCAGCGCCAGAGCGCAAAAGCAGGCCTCTGAGGCCACGCTGGTGCAGTACCGCAAAGCGCTGGCGCGCGAGCAGGCCATGAGCCGCGACGGCTCCGGCGTGAGCAGCGATCTCGAACAGGCGCAGGCGCAGTATGCCGCGCAGGTTCAGCAGATAGCGGTGAATGAGGCGCAGATTGTGCAGGCGGAAATGAGCGTGCAGACCGCCAACGCTAACCTCGGCTATACCCGCATTCTCGCGCCTATGGATGGCGAAGTGCTGGGCATCGTGACCCGTGAAGGGCAAACCATCGTCTCCTCGCAAATTGCGCCTACGATTCTGGTGCTCGCCGATCTCGATAAAGTCCAGGTCCAAACCCGCATTTCCGAAGCCGATATCCAGAAAATCCATCCGGGACAGCCGCTATGGTTTTACGTCATTGCCGACCCGCAAACCCGTTATGAAGGTGAGCTTGGCTATGTCCAGCCCGCGCCGCAGGAGGCGCTGGAGGAACAAAACGCCGGCGCGTCTGCCGGTAACCAGCAGAGCAGCGCCATTTACTATAACGGCACCTTCGAGGTGGATAATCGCCAGCGATTGCTGAAAACCTCGATGACCGCCCAGGTGTTTATCCGCATCGCGCAGGTGAAAGATGCGCTGCGCGTGCCGGTTGCCGCGCTGGGGCGTTCGCTCGGCGATGAGCGCTACCTGGTCGTGGTGCAAAAGGAGAACGGCAGCGAGGAGCGCACCATCCGCATCGGGATTAACGACCGCCAGTATGCGCAGGTTCTTGAAGGGTTACAGCCCGGTGAGCGGGTGGTGATCCCGCAGGATGCGGGGTCCGTCTGATGGCTGAGCCGTTAATCTTGCTGAACAACGTCACGCGTCATTTTGTTGCCGGGACGCAACTGATTCCGGTGCTGAAATCCATCTCTCTGGCCATTATGCCCGGCGAGATGGTGGCGATTATGGGCGCTTCCGGCTCGGGTAAATCGACGCTGATGAATATTATCGGTTGTCTGGATAAACCCAGCAGCGGTGAAGTGTATATCAACGGCATCGCCGCCCATCAGGCCGACAGCGCGGCGCTGGCGGAGCTGCGCAGCCGCTGGCTGGGATTTATTTTTCAGCGCTATCACCTGATGCCTTATTTGACGGCGGAAGAGAATATTGCCATCCCTGCGCTCTATACCGCGATGCCCGCCGCTGAGCGCCAGGCGCGCATTGCGCTGCTGGCGGAAAAGCTGGACATTGACGCGCGCCTGGCGCATAAACCCGCGCAGCTTTCCGGCGGCCAGCAGCAGCGGGTCAGCGTCTGTCGGGCGCTGATCAACGGCGCGCAGATTATTCTCGCCGATGAACCCACCGGGGCGCTGGATAGCGTCAGCGGCCGGGCGCTGATGGATGTTCTGCACCAGCTGAACGCTGACGGGCATACGGTGATTATCGTGACCCACGATCGCGAGGTAGCGCAGCAGGCCCAGAGGATCGTCGAGATCAGCGATGGGCAGGTGGTCGCCGACAGCACCCACGGCGCGCGTGATAATCGCGGCATTCCGCGGCTGCCCGCGGTACAGGATAACGGCCGGGCCTCGCTGTCGCGCAGTATCGGAGAGTCGGTACGGATGGCATGGCGGTCGCTGCTGGGGCATCGTATGCGCGCCTTTTTGTCGATGCTGGGGATTATCATCGGCATTTCGTCCGTGGTTTCCTCCATGGCGGTGGGAGAAGGCGCTCGGCAGAGCATCATGAACGAGATTGGCAAGCTGGGTAATACCACGCTCGAAATCCGCCCCGGCACCGGCTGGGGCAGCAAGCGTCCGGATATGGAGCGGGCGCTGTCGCTGGATGATATCGCCAGCCTCGGCAAACAGTCGTGGGTGCTTGGGGTGTCGCCGATCGTCTCCAGCATGACGACCGCGGTGCGCCAGGGGTTTGATTCCTCGATTATTCTTTCCGGGGTTTCCGCCGACTATTTCTCGCTGCAGGGTATTCGTTTCCTTCACGGCAACGGTTTTACCCACCGCGATGTCGACGATCGTGAACCGGTGCTGGTGCTGGATGAAACCAGCAAAGAGACGCTGTTTCCCGGTAATGAAGATCCGCTGGGTAAAATTGTGCAAATCGCCGGCGCGCCGTGGCGGGTGATCGGCATCGCCAGCAAGCCGGGACCGAAGGTGGTCAGCGGATTTATGTCGGCCTGGATCCCCTATACCTCTTTATTGCAGCGGATTTCCGGGGACAAACCGCTGGAGGCGCTCACGCTGCGCTTTCAGGAAACGCTGTCGCCGCAGGACGCGGCGCGACGGGCGGAAAGGCATCTTATCCGCGAGCACGGCAAAAAAGATTTCTTTGTCCAGACCGACGAACAGCTCGCCAACGCGCTGCAAAAAACCTCTGACTCCATGTCGCTGCTGATCACCGCGATTGCCGCCATCTCGCTGCTGGTTGGCGGCGTTGGCGTCATGAACATCATGCTGGTTTCCGTTACCGAACGTACCCATGAGATTGGCATTCGGCTTTCGGTCGGCGCTCGCCCCAGCGACATCATGCATCAATTCTTAATTGAGGCGGTGATGATCTGCGCGCTCGGCGGGCTGACGGGGGTATTGGGCTCCTGGGCCGCCGGTAACCTGTTTGCCCTGCTGACGCAGGAGTTTTCCATGGTCTTCACCTGGCTGCCGGTAGCGATGGCCTGCGGTTTTTCCGCCCTGATTGGCCTGACGTTTGGCTATTTTCCAGCGCGCCGCGCGGCGCGACTGAACCCGACGGAGGCGCTGGCCCGCGAATGAGACCGCTGACTTTATTACCGTTAATTGTATTGCTGACGGGCTGCGGGAATTTAACCCGCAGCGATTATCAGCGCCCGCTGCTGTCGGTGCCGGAGAACTGGCAGCGGACGGAGGGAGGCAGCATCGCGCGCTCGCAGGAGAAAGCGCAGCGCTGGTGGGACCGTTTCGGCGACGAACGTCTGTCGCGGGTGGTGGGGCAGGTGCTGGAAAGCAATAACGATCTCGCCGCTGCCGCCTTAACCCTTAAGCAGGCGCGTATTTCCGCTGGGCTCACCCGAACCAATATCAGCCCTGACGCGAGCCTCAACGGCTCCGGCAGTAACTCAAAGCCGCTCAACAGCGGCGGTTCACAGGAGAGCTACAGCGCCTCACTGTCCCTGAGCTATGAACTGGATCTGTGGGGCAAGCTGGCGCGGATCCGGGAGCAGAGCGAATGGGAGGCGATAGCCAGCGAGCAGGACTACCGGGCGACGATCCTGTCGACGATTGATACCACCGCGCAGCTGTACTGGAACATCGCTCTGCTGAACCAGCAAATGACGTATCAGGCGGCGAGTCTGGATATCGCCAGGCAGACGCTGGCGCAGATTGAGTCCTGGCAGCGAGCGGGGAAAGTGGGCCTGCTCGATGTGCTGCAGGCGCGGCAGACGGTCATCAGCCGGCAGAATCAGCTGCTGAGCCTGAAGCAGCAGCGGGCGATTTCCCGTAACGCGCTGGCGCTGCTGCTCAACAGACCGCCGGCTCAGCACACCGATGAGTCCTCCGCGCTGGATGTGCGTCAGCATATCGCTATTGCCAACGCCACGCCGCTGGCCGCGCTCGCCAGCCGTCCGGACCTGCAGGCGGCGGAATCGCGCCTGCGGGCGGCGCTGGCGGGCTCAGATGCCGCGAGGCTGAGCTTCTATCCCACGCTCTCGCTGCAGGGAACGCTGAGCGCCGGAAGCCAGCTCTTTCACCAGTGGTTTAACGACCCGCTGCGCACCGTAGGCAGCAGCGTTTCCGCGCCCTTTATCCAGTGGAACACGGTACAGCTCACCGTGGAGCAGGCCAGCGTGAAGGTACAGCAGGAGGCGGTGAACTTTCGCCGCACCGCCTATACCGCGCTGTCGGAGGTGGACAACGCGATGGAGAAGCGGCTTAACGCCGACGAGCAGCGCGATCGTCTGCTGCAAACGCTGCAGCTGGGCGAGCAGCGTCTGGCGCTCACCGGGAGCCGCTATCGCTCAGGGGCGGTGGATTATCAGACTCTGCTGAACGCCCAGGACGCGCTGCTTGATGTGCAGAACAGCCTGGCGCAGAACCAGTACGACTATCTTTATGCCACTTTGCAGCTTTGGCTGGCGCAGGGAGGCATTAACCCGCAACAGAGGACTTCCCAGAATGAGTCACAGTAACTCCCCTTATCGCGTGGTGATAACCGGCTATGGCGCGGTGACTCCCCTCGGCGATAGCGCCGCCGAAAGCTGGCAGGCCATCATGGATTATCGACGCGGCTACCGCTATGTGGATCTCTCCGCGAACGGTATTCACACGCATTTTATCGGTCAGGTGGCGAATGAACCCAGTCTTAAGGGGGTTCCCGCCGCGATTCGTCGGCGTCTGCCGCGTCACGCGCGCCTGGCGCTGGCCGCCGCGCGGGAAGCGGTGGCGATGGCCTTTGCGGGCGAAGCTCCCACGGCGTTTTATGACCCGCTAATGTGCGGCGCCATCATCGGCTCCGGCTGGGCAGGGCTGGATGAAAGCTATCTGGCGGTACCCGAGTTTGAGAAAACCGGCGTCTCCTCGCCCTTTAGCTGCTTTTTTTCCATGCCCAACGTGAGCACCGCCGCCTGTAGCCAGCTGTGGAATTTGCGCGGCTATCAAAATACCCCGGTCGCGGCCTGCGCCACCGGCACTATCGCTGTCGGCGAGGCCTATGATGCGATTCGCTTTGGCCGCGCCAGCATGCTGCTCGCCGGCGCCGGGGAATCGCTAAACAGCGTTTGCGCGATCTGGAATATCGATGTGCTCGGCGCGCTGAGCCGGGAAACGGAGTCGCCGGAGCGGGCCAGCTGTCCGTTCAGCCTGCAGCGCAGCGGGTTCGTGCTTTCGGAAGGCGGGGCGGTGCTGTGCCTTGAGGAGCGCGAGAGCGCCCTCGCGCGCGGGGCGACGATCCTGGCGGAGGTCACCGGCTATGCTAATTTCTCCGACGCGGTGGATTTTACCTCCCCGGCGGAGGACTGCGTAGCCCGCGAGCAGACCATCCGTTGGGCGCTGCGCGGCGCAGATCTCCAGCCTGCCGACCTCGATTATATCAACGCCCACGGCACCTCCACGCCGCTCAACGATCTCAACGAAACGCAGTCGCTGAAAAAGGCGCTGGGCGACGAGGCGTACCGTATCCCGATTTCCAGCACCAAAGCCTACTCCGGGCATCTGATTGCCGCCGCAGGGAGCTTCGAGACCATTGTTTGCCTGCAGGCGATGGCGGCGGGGATCCTGCCTGCGACGGCCCATTTAACCCAGCCTGACCCGCAGTGCGATCTTGACTATATCGCTGAAGGGCACCGTCAGGGGGAGATACATCGGGCGCTGAATCTGAGCTTTGGTTTCGGCGGCGCGAACGCCGCGCTGGTGCTGGAGAAACACGCGTGACGCTGCTGCACTACACCCTTGCCGACGCGCAGCAGTGGGCGGCGTTTTCCGGTGACGAAAACCCGATTCACTTCGACCTCGCGGCAGCGCGCCAGATGGGCGCGGGACAGCTGAGCGTCCACGGAATGCGCGCGCTGCTCGACGTGAAGCGCGATGCCCACTCCCGGCTGTACCGCCCTGAGCGTTACGTAAAATGCCAGGTTCGCCTGCGCAGGCCAATATGGTGCAATACCGACTGGCTGTTAACGCCCGGGCTAGCCAAAAATCGCCTTTTGTCCGCCACATCGGTCAGCAATCCGCAGAATGGTGAACTCTGCCTCTCCTGCCAGATGACCACGGCGGCCGAGCCGGAATCGCTGGTGGGTAAACAGCCCTGCACGATTGCGCCAAAGACGCTGCGCGAGCTGCAGTCCTGCTTCAACGCCGCCTGGCCCGACCTGGCGCAGTGGCAGTTTCTTGATGCCTTGCTGTTCCGCCAGCTGATTGGCGATCCCGCGCTGCTGCGCCAGGAGAATATCGCCTCCCTGCTCGGGCCGGGGGAAACCTCGTTGCAGCAAATATTTACCCGCTATCCGGTGCTGCAAACCCACCAGGAGGTGGTGTTTGATGCTCGTCTCGCGGGCAAAGCGACGCCGATTCGGCCCGAATCTCTGGCGCTCTGGCTGCTGCCCTCGCTGGTGGTGGGCCAGGCCGAACAGGGGGCGCTGGTGCGCATCGCCGCGGCAGCGCAGCTGGATGACCTGATAATAACGAACGTGGTCACGCTAAAAGTTGGCCCCGTGCATAATTGATAATTAAGGATAATTTATGACTGCCTATGATGAAGTTCTGCAAAAAGTATGTGAAATGATTTGCGATGCGAAAGACCTGGAACCGGATGAGATTGATGAGAATACGCCGCTGGTTCGTCTGAAATTAGATAGCCTGGACTACGTCGAGCTCATGGTGCTGGCAAAACGTGAATTCAATATCACCCTGGAGGCGGACTGGTTTATTCACAATCCGGGGATCACCCTGGGCGAACTGTGTCAGCACATCAGCAAAGAGTCAGGTAACTGATATGGCGCAACAATGGATATTGGTGACCGGCGGCAGCCGCGGTATCGGTCGGGCGCTGGTCACCGGCCTGGCGCAAAGCCGGAACGTGGTCTTTACCGGCCGCGATGAGGCTGCGATTAACGCCACCCAGGCGGCGAGCGAAAATTCCGTCCACCGGGTACAGGGATACGTCTGCGACGGCAACGACGCGTCGCGGGTTGAACAGCTTGCGCAGGCGCTACTGGCCGAGCGGGGGGCACCGGAAGCGATTATTCACAATGCCGGGATAGCTCGCGATGGCCTGCATATTCATCAGGACGCCGCGCTCTGGCGCGAGGTGTTGGAAACCAATGTGATCTCGATGATGAACTGGAACCGGGTGCTGCTGCCGGCGATGCTCACGCAGCGGCGGGGCTCCATCGTGATGATGTCGTCGGTCAGCGCGTTAAAGGGCAACGTGGGGCAGACGGCGTACGCCGCGAGTAAAGCAGCGATGAGCGGTATTGCGCGCTCGCTGGCGCTCGAGGTCGGGCGTTTCGGCATTCGGGTCAACTGCCTGGCGCCGGGCCTGATCCGTACGGAGATGCTGGAGGAGATACCCGCGCAAAAATTGAAAGAGATGCGCCAGTCGATCCCGCTACGCCGATTGGGCGAAACGGATGATGTGCTGCAGGCGGTGGCATTTTTAATCGGTGAGGGGAGCCAGTATATGACCGGGCAAACCCTGGTTCTGGACGGCGGATTGAGCGCCTGAGTCTGTGATTAGGCCGGCTTAGCTTCTAAAGGGAATGCGTGAGTTGCGCAATGCGATTCATTAACGCCTGTATTTCGCCAGCGGTTGCACGATAGACCTGGATAATCTGTGGGGAATATTGGGCAATCAGGGATAACATAAACGGGGGAATTTCCTCTCCCGGGTTATTTTTTATTAACTGCGCCAGCGACTTCTCTTCCGCTTTCGGTCCATTTAGCGCATGGACCACCCGTCGGCTCACCGCGATAAGCACGGCTTCTGGCTTAAGGATTTCCTCGTGTAATTGAAGCAGCGCGGGGCCATTTTGTATGGCCATCCACTCAGAAATATCATCAATACCTTCAATAGGATAAAGCGTGTGCCGGGCGTTGTCTGACGCACCAACGCGTTTTGACGGCGGGCTATGATCCAGACAGGAAATATTATGCAGTAACCCGCCAATTTCTACTTTCAGCGCTTGCGTCGCGCTCATTTCTATTTTTGTCGCCAGATAACCGGCAATGTGCCCGACGGCGGCGGAGTGCCAGGGCGTCTGCTGACTGAATTGATCGATAATAAAAGAGACCAGCTCGGCAATATCGCGGAGGTTGTGTAAAGAGAGGGTGTCGTTATGGACGCCGGAGATCGCGTTAATGTAATCGCGATAATCGGTGGACGCCATGACGGACCAGAAATGACCATCGGCGGAGAGCGTTCTGAAGGCCTGAATATACTCCTGTTTATAAAGAATATTAGCTCCGGCAGCAACGATGTCGACCAGCTTGTTGCTTAAAAAGGCGCTATGGTCGGTACGGTACTCGCAATAAAGTACATCCAGCCGGTCAGCGAAGAAGAGCAGATGGCTCTCTTCGGGCACCCGCTCACCTTCAATATAATGCCCCAGACCGTTGCGCCAGCGGGTGTGATGATAGCGAACGATTCTGTTGAGCGGGCGAAATAGCGGAATTCGGTTAAGCAACTCGCTGCCGATTAGCGCGTGATTATTATGTTCATTATCGATGTAGTTGAGCGGCTCAAGGCGCGACTTTTCATTTAATCCGCCGACATCATGAATAAGCGCGGCGAGAATGGTTTTACGCCGCTGGGCCGCAGAAAAACCGACTAAATTTGCCAGATGCGATGCGATAAACGCCGTTCTGACATGGTGCAGGTTTAGCCGTGGGTTAATCATATCAATAATATTAGCGATGCTGGCTAACGTCGGTAGTAAATGTATCGTCATGATATCTTTATAATTAAAAGTAATGAGATAAATCTCAATCAATGATTATTTTTTGACGCTGGCAACCATATTGTGGGAACGTTTGGTTACCGAATAAAATAGTATCATCATTAACGCGATTGATATAGATGATTCTATCATTAGTTTGGTTGCCAAAGAGGATTTTTTGCGCGATGTTCTCAGGCGTATTATCACCACTGTGGCGAGTGATTTGCGTATCGGAAATATAAAAAAGATGACCGGTAGCGGTGGCTTTTTTTAACGTGATGGCGATGGTGCGTGAGACAACGTATTTATCACCATTGCTGGAGAGTAATCCCTCAAGGTTGATTAAAAGACGATCGTTAGAAAGTTCAGCGGAAAGCAAACCCTGTGAGCGGAGAATATTCTCATTAATATCTTCAGTAAGATCGTACCGTGATTTACAGGAGAAGGCGTCATGGCTGTTGAAACAAATGTACAGGATAGATGCTAATGCCAGCGCCAGAGTACAGGACAGAACGATTAAAGCGTATTTACGCATTTTTTATTTCCTTATAGTAGTAGCTATGGCAACGCTGGTATTTAATATCGCATTTGAGTATGAATATATCCATATAAATACCTAAATCTTGTTCCTGATTTAATTGTCGGTTGAAAAAATAGATTTTCTTTGGCGTAGAACAATCGAGCCCTGAGGGGAACAGCTTTTTATTTCTGAGTATTTCCGTTGCGCGTAAGGCTCCTGCGCCATAAATCGTACATTTATCCTGAGTGAAAGATGCTATAGATGACTGTTTTTTATAGATAAAAAGATGTGAAAACAGCATTGAACCGATCGCGAACAGGAGAAATAAGATGGCCACTTTGCGGTGTTTCCACAGCAGACTCTCTCCGGGAGGTTGTGGGGCCAGCGTCGGAAGAGTGAAAGAGGTGGAGTAATCATTGTCGCTGGTGATTATGACTTCTTCCGAAATCTTAAAACCGATTCGCGGTACCGTAATAATCACATTTTTCTCAATGCCCAGATCCGCAAGGCTGCGACGCAGCGTTGAGATGTATTGATTCAGGTTGCTATTAGAAGGTCTGGCGCCATACTTTTCAAATACTGACTGAAAAATATCAACGCGAGAAATAATATCCCCACGGTATTGTAACAGATTGGTCAGGAGGCGAGTGGAAGTGGCAGAGAGTTCAATACAATCACCGGTCAACAGATTGACCAGGGATGCTTCCTCAGTATCAAATGTAATAAATCCCTCTATATCGAACCGCATTTTTATCTCCGCACGGAATTAAAAATTCACTCTTTATATCAGGGTTTTTATCATAAAAAAAAGTGAATTTCAGATAAATGTACTGTTTAAGTTGAAATTTAAAGCTAATGTTGCCGTTTTCGTAGGGGCAATCCATACTGCCGTGTACTTAATGACAGAAGGAGCTGACTCATGAAGATTTCATTTTCATCCTGTACCCCGCACGCATATCAAAATTCTGTAACCGCAGTTGAAAGTTTACGAGCATTGATGAGTTCAATGGGCATCAATAAATTCTCCGGGGTAATTGTACCAGAGCAGGAGTATATTCTTTATGTATTAAAAGAACATGAGCCTGAGGGGTTACTTACTCGTGAGTTAGCGGACAGGTGTGAAATGTCAATTTATAAGGTCAGACATTTACTCCTGCCGTTGGAGAAGTATGGTCAGGTGATCAGAATAAAAGTTAATAAGCATCATAAATGGTATTTTTATAATAAAAATATTGGCTAAAGGGTATGCTATCAAGAGGTTATGATGTTTGCAATAAATATAAAGCTCTTAGGCGGTTTTTTGATTTTTTTATCTTTTTGACAATTAATATCTCGCAAGTAATAGAGAATATTCTTAATAATAAAAACTCGCGCTTCTTGAGATAAAGGCATTTCGCCTATTCATCGGTCGATGAGCAATTGCCGATAATGACAGATAATTCTTATGAGAGATTTTTAATCGATAGTCGATGGTCTGGGGTGGTCGCTTTGTTGAGGAAATGATGCTTTTGTTTCTGAAGTGTTAAGTCGACGAGATGACCATCTGCTGCAATTGACGTTGGCGCGCGGAGAGATAAGGGGGCGGATAAGAAAGGGCGGTGCAGAATAATCGAAGACGGTTGTTATTGCATGCCGGCTTATGCTCCGCGAGGCCCTCCTGTTCATTTTGTGCTTCGGCACAGATATCTTTTTGGCTTTACGAATGCGTGTCGGCAGTAAAAGATAAAATAATGTGATCCAGTTCAATAATATCCATCATGAGATAATATTTTTCTCAGGTGTATATTGCTGTTGGTGTCCTTGGACGTCATTAAAGTTGATGCTCGTTGATGTCCAGTATGCTGGACAAATCTCATGGCTAATGTGCGATGCGTTAATTAACTGCAACAGCGTGCCGGGCAATTAGGGTGTTATTTGATATGAATTAATAAAATGGCTGCGCCAGTCACGTTACTGTAGGGCTAAATATTATGGTTATCAAACACTCGAATTGAGGGAGCACAAATGGCTTACAGAATGATTTTAAACGAAACCTCTTATTTTGGCCCAGGTTCGATTCGCTGTATCGTTGATGAAGTTAAAAAACGCGGCTTCAAAAAAGCGCTGGTGGTCACGGATAAGGATCTGATTCGTTTTAACGTCGCAACAAAAGTTTTTGCTATTCTCGACGAAGCCGGGCTGCCTTACAGCATTTTTGATGAAGTGGTCCCGAATCCCACGATTGAGGTTGTGCAGCAGGGCGTAGAGACGTTTAAACAGTCGGGCGCCGACTACCTGATCGCTATCGGCGGCGGCTCACCGCAGGATACCTGTAAGGCGATAGGCATCATCATTAATAACCCGGAGTTCGCCGACGTCCGCAGTCTCGAAGGCGGAGCGGAGACGAAAAACGCCGCCGTGCCGATGATTGCGATCCCAACCACCGCCGGTACGGCAGCCGAAGTCACCATCAACTACGTGATTACCGACGTACAGAATCGGCGCAAATTTGTTTGTTACGACCCGCACGATATCCCGGTAGTGGCGATCATCGATGCCGAGATGATGAGCAGCATGCCGGCCAGCCTGAAGGCGGCGACCGGCGTCGACGCGCTAACCCATGCGATTGAAGGCTACATCACTAAAGGCGCATGGGAACTCACCGACATGCTGCATCTGAAGGCTATCGAGGTGATTGGCCGCTCGCTGCGTGCTTCCGTTCAGGGCGAGGCGCAGGGCGCGGAAGGGATGGCGCTGGGGCAGTATATTGCCGGAATGGGCTTCTCAAACGTTGGTCTGGGGCTGGTCCACGGTATGGCCCACCCGCTGGGCGCGTTCTACGGTACGCCGCACGGCGTGGCTAACGCGGTGCTGCTGCCGCATATCATGGCCTACAACGCCGAATATACTGGCGAAAAATATCGCGACATCGCGGTGGCCCTGGGCAACAAGCAGGCGTCAACTCTGCCGATTGCCGAAGCGCGTCAGGCAGCCATTGAGGCGGTGGCGCAGCTGAATCGCGACGTCAATATCCCGGCGCGCCTGCGCGATGTCGGTATGAAAGAAGAGGATATTGATGCCCTTGCGGCGGCGGCTCTGGCGGACGTGTGCACCGGCGGCAACCCGCGCGACACCAATCTGGAAGAGATTAAAGCGCTGTATCGGGCAATTTTCTAACGCACTATAAAACCGCCGTTGCCGGTAGCGAGACCGGCAACGGAAAGTTGTAATAAGAGGGGAGGGCGATTAATCAATTGTTGCTGCTGGTTGAAGACTTAATTTTATCAATGGCGGTAACGTTCTCCGACATGGCTTCGTTAAGTACTTTCACTGCTGTACTGGCATCGCGGTTTTTTATCGACATGTAGACTTTGATATGGGCTTCTACGCTCTCAAGGGTGATACCGAGCGCGCGATTCAGCTCTTCAAGATAATAGTAATAAATATCTTTTATTGAATTCATTACGTTATAAAAGACGCTGTTGTGTGAAGCCCTGACGATAGCCAGATGGAAAGCGTAGTCTGCCTCCGAATACTTTTTGTAGTCGCCTTTGTTAATCAGCATATTGTTGAGCGCCTGTTCGAGCTCAAGAATGTCCTCTTCCGTGGCATGAGTAACGGCCAGCTCCACGCATTTGAACTCCACGGTCTGGCGGAAGACCATCATATGGTGAAACTCTTCGCGGCTAAGATGCATGATGGGACGAGGATCGTTGCTCAGCATCTGCGGCGTAAAGTGATCGCTTACGTAGCTACCGCTCCCCTGACGAGTGACGACGATGCCGAGATCGCGAAAGCGCTGGACCGCGCTGCGCACGCTGACCCTGCTAACGTTAAAGGAAGCGGTCAGCTCCGCTTCAGACGGAAGGCGGCTACCCGGCGGCCAGCTCCCATCCAGCAGCTTTGCGCTGATCTGATCATAAATTTCATTTACAACGTTCTGTTTTTGAATGGATTTTATGCTCAAGATCGCTGTCCGTGTGAGTTATAAATAATCGGGTAATATACCATTTTTAAAAACAAAGCGCCCCTTAGGGCGCCTGATATTAACAAGGCTGTACTTTTGCGCTACTGGACTCTTTACTGGTAAAAGCGGTCATTGAAGTCAGTAAAACGGCCAGGACAAGTGAACTGCCCATGAAAATATAAGAGGTACCAGGCCCACCGGTCAAACCATTTAGATAGCCTACAATCCATGATCCAACGAAAGAGCCAAGCGCACCAAAACTAACGATGAAAGCCATCGCCCCAGCCATCACATTCCTTGGGATCATGTCAGGTATTGCCGCGAAAAATGGACCGTATGGTGTATACATCGCTCCGCCTGCAATCATCAGTAGCATATAGGATAACCAGAAATTGGAGGCTCCAATGGTGAAGGAACCGATAAAGCAAACGGCACCAAGTCCTAAAAAGAGAAGTACAATAATTTTTCGATTCAGAAATTTGTCTGAATACCAGGATGCGCTTAACATTAGTGGAACGGCTAAAAGATAAGGCGCCGCGGATAACCAACCTGTTGCGACAATACTCAAGCCTGATGCTGATTTCAAAATAGACGGTAGCCACATGATGAAACCATACATTCCGATATTCCAGAAAAAATGTATAAAGGAAAGGGAAAGTACTTTTCCTGAACGGAAGGCCTCACTGTAGTTTTTTATTTCTTTTATGTTTGTTTGCTCAGCTGCAAGTGCAGCCTCAATGTCAGTTTTCTCTTTTTGTGTTAACCAATTTGCATCCGCTGGACGGTCTACAAAAACAAACCACCATATTGCCGCCCAAATAATTGCAGGTACGCCTTCAATGATAAACATTCCTCGCCAGCCAAAGGCATCAACTAAATAGCCCGAAAGAACGGACATCCATAGCACAGTAATCGGGTTTCCCAGAAATAGGAAAGTGTTGGCTTTTGAACGTTCTTTCTTAGTAAACCAGTGACTTAGAAATACGAGCATTGCAGGCATAACGACACTTTCTGCAACACCAAGCAGAAAACGAATCACCGCCAGGACCTTTACATCGTGGACCATACCTGTAGCAGTCGCCAGGATGCCCCACAGAATAAGGCTCCAAAATATGAGCTTTTTAGCGCTGCGTTTTTCAGCATAAATTCCACCTGGAACCTGAAAGAAAAAATATCCTAGAAAGAATAAAGCACCTAACAGAGATGATATCCCAGGGGTGATGTTGAGATCTTCTGCTAAGCCTGATGCGGCACCAAACCCATAGTTAGCACGATCTAAATAGGCCAGACTATAGGTGATAAATGCCAGAGGAATAAGTTTTTTCCAGCGTAAAGGTGCGAGTTTTCTTTGTATTTTATCAATCATAATCTCTATTCCAGAGTAGGTTTTTATACATCTGTTGACGGTTATCGAATTCAATTACAGAACCGCCAACCAGCCGCCGTCGACGTAAATAATCTGTCCGTTGATATAATCTGAGGCTTTCGAGGACAAGAAAACCGCAGTACCAATCAATTCTTCCGGGCGGCCCCAGCGCTGCGATGGGTTGCTGTTTTTCACCCAGCTATCAAACTGCTTATCTTCGATAAGGGCGGTATTCATATCGGTCAAAATATAGCCTGGACCAATGGCGTTGCTCTGTATATTGAACTGCGCCCACTCCGCCGCCATGGAGCAGGTGAGCATTTTGATCCCCCCTTTTGCCGCCGTGTAGGGAGCGACGGTAGGCCGTGCAGCCTGGCTGGTTAGCGAACCAATATTGACAATTTTACCGCCGGACCGGCGGGCGATCATTCGTTTTGCCGCGGCGCGCGAGACCAGAAATGCGCTGGTCAGGTTGGTATCAATCACTTTTTGCCAGTTTTCCAGCTCCAGTTCTACCATCGGTTTGCGGTATTGAATCCCGGCGTTGTTTATCAAAATATCCACGTGAATGCCCTGTGCATCCAGTTTGCTAAAGGCTTTCTCAATCGCATCTTCGCTGGTGACGTCGAACGCCGCGCCGTGCGCGCTGTAGCCTTTACTTGCCAACACATCGACCGACTCTGCCAGCAGCGTTTCGCGAATATCGTTCAGTATCACTCTGGCGCCTGCCGCAGCGAGGCCTTCCGCATAGGCAAAACCGAGACCGCGCGCCGAACCGGTGACCAGAGCCGTTTTTCCCGTTAAATCGAATAATGCGCTCATTTTTATCTCCTCGCTTAATTTTACTTGTATGACGACTGTCTTATTTAAGCTTGATTTTTTGGCGAAGCAAAAGCAATAAGCTAAAAATAAATTTGCAATATAGATCACAAACACAACTCCTGTTTAAATGAGGTGTTTTGTATAACTAATTGTATATATTGTTTTTAATTCTTTTTTTTTGTTTGCTGGGATGATCGCGATCACAGAAATAAAGATTGAGGATACGAGCCGCTAATCGTCGTGTTATAACAATGCAAAGTTGTAGGACAACTTACAAATATGGCGATAATATTCGCTTACAGCATGACAGGCAGTTAATTCTGTGAACTGAGGAGTTAAAGTGAGTAACCTGAAAATCACCAACGTGAAAACGACTCTGACGGCGCCCGGCGGCATTGATCTGGCGGTTGTGAAGGTCGAAACCAACGAGCCAGGCCTGTATGGCTTGGGCTGTGCGACGTTTACCCAGCGAATCTTCGCCGTGAAAAGCGCTATCGATGAGTACATGGCGCCTTTTCTCATTGGCAAAGATCCCACGCGAATTGAAGATATCTGGCAGTCTGGCGCGGTCAGCGGCTACTGGCGCAGCGGACCGATTATGAACAACGCGCTATCGGGTGTGGATATGGCGCTGTGGGATATTAAAGGTAAGCTGGCGGGCATGCCGGTGTATGATTTGTTAGGCGGTAAATGCCGCGACGGCATTCCGCTGTATTGCCATACCGATGGCGGGGACGAAGTCGAAGTCGAGGACAATATCCGCGCCAGAATGGAAGAGGGATACCAGTACGTACGCTGTCAGATGGGGATGTACGGCGGTGCGGGTACCGACGATCTTAAGCTCATTGCGACCCAACTGGCGCGGGCGAAAAATATCCAACCGAAGCGTTCCCCGCGCAGCAAAACGCCGGGAATCTATTTTGACCCGGACGCTTATGCTAAAAGTGTTCCTCGCCTGTTTGACCATCTGCGCAACAAGCTGGGATTCGGTATTGAGTTCATTCATGACGTGCATGAGCGCGTGACGCCGGTAACCGCAATTCATCTCGCCAAAACGCTTGAACAATATCAGCTCTTCTACCTTGAAGATCCTGTCGCCCCGGAAAATATCGACTGGCTTAAAATGCTCCGCCAGCAGGCCTCCACGCCGATCTCTATGGGGGAGCTGTTTGTGAATGTGAATGAGTGGAAGCCCTTAATCGACAATAAGCTGATCGATTATATCCGCTGCCATGTCAGCACTATCGGCGGGATTACGCCGGCGAAGAAACTGGCGGTGTATAGCGAGCTTAACGGTGTGCGCACCGCATGGCACGGGCCTGGCGATATCTCACCGGTTGGGGTTTGCGCGAACATGCACCTTGATCTTAGCTCGCCCAACTTCGGTATTCAGGAGTACACGCCGATGAATGATGCTTTGCGCGAGGTCTTCCCGGGATGCCCGGAGATAGACCACGGTTACGCCTACCTAAATAATAAACCGGGTCTGGGAATTGATCTTGATGAGGCCGAAGCGGCGAAGTATCCGTGCGAAGGCGGCATTCCGTCATGGACGATGGCGCGGACGCCGGATGGCACGGCTTCAAGACCGTAACCGGCTAATCACGAACGGAACGGACGTCAATGCCTTACTGACAACGAGCGCCCTTATGGAGTCCTCCGGGCGCGGCTGACGCCTTCGCCGGGCTACATACCGCACGAATTGTAGCCCGACGAAGCGCAGCGCGAGCTGGGAAAGGATTATTGGCTGGCATCGGGCTATTCTGGCGCAACACTGCTACCAGTTCACGGCGCCAGAAAGACCTGCGGAACGGCCGCATCGGGATGTTCCCCCATGCTGACCTCCGCGCCGTACCAGCGGCTGATAATCGGCTGCTGGATCACCTCCTGCGGCGTGCCCTCGGCTACCAGCTTCCCCTGATACAGTAGCAGAATCCGGTCGGCCCACAGCGCCGCGAGGTTCAGGTCGTGCAGCACTATGCAGACGTGCAGCCGGCTGCTGCGGGTCAGGCGTTTGAGCAGGCGCAGCAGGTGCTGCTGGTAATAGAGATCCAGCGCCGAAGTGGGCTCATCGAGAAACAGCCAGCCCTCGGGGGCGCCATCGCGCCACAGCTGTGCCAGGCAGCGGGCCAGCTGCACCCGCTGCTGTTCGCCGCCGGAGAGGGAAGGGTAGCGTCTCCCGGCCAGATGATCGCAGCCGGTCTCTTCCATCACCCGGCGGATCATCTCCTCATTTGCTACGCCGCCCCACGGCGAACGGCCCATGGCGATAACCGTCTCAACCGGCCAGTCGGCGTGAAGCTGGGTACGCTGCAGCATCACCGCCCGGCGGCGGGAAAGCGTTTCTGCCGACCAGCTCTCCAGCGGACGGCCCTCCACCACCCGTTCGCCACCGTCGGGCGTTAAATAACCGGTCAACAGGCGCAGCAGGGTTGATTTACCGGCGCCGTTGGGGCCAATCAATGCCGTCATTCCACCGCCGCAGAGCTGGAGCGAAACATCATGAATAATCTGCCGGTTACCCAGACGCAGCGACAGCGAACGCGCGCTATAGCGGTTATCCATGGGTCCCTTTCTCCCGACGAAAAATCAGCCACAGAAACCACGGCGCGCCGAGTACGCTGGTCAACAGCCCGACCGGCATCTCGGCGGGGGCGGCAACGGTACGCGCCAGCGTGTCGGCCAGCAGCAGTAACATCGCGCCGCACAGCAGCGAACCGGGGACCAGGCCGCGATGGTCCGGCCCCAGCCACATCCGCATCAAATGCGGCACGACCAGACCGATAAAGCCGATAATGCCGCTGATAGCCACCGCCGACGCCACCAGCAATGCGCTGCACAGCAGCAGTAGCCGCTGCAGGGCGCGAACGTTGACGCCGAGGTAGTGCGCTTCTTCATCGCCCAGCTGCAGCAGGTTAAGCCGTGAAGCCATCGCCCACACCACGAGGGAAGCCGGGATCATCAGCGTGGCCGCCACCAGCAGCGTCGACCATTCCGCCTGCCCGAGGCTGCCCATCCCCCACAGCGAAAGCTGGCGCAGCTGGGTATCGTTGCTGATCCACGCCAGTACCCCGACCAGCGCGCCGCACAGGGCGTTAATGGCGATGCCGACCAGCAGCAGGCGCGAAAGCGAGGCGTCTCCCGCCCGGCTGAGGATAAAAATCACCACCATCACCGCCATGCTGCCGATAAACGCCGCCAGCATCGGGGCGTACAGCGCCACGAGCAGCGGCACCGACAGAGGCAGCACCAGCCAGCAGGCGACCGCCAGCGCCGCGCCGCCGCTGATCCCTAACAGCCCCGGATCGGCGAGGGGGTTGCGAAACAGCCCCTGCATCACGCAGCCGGAGAGCGCCAGCGCGGCGCCGACCAGCAGCGCCAGCAGCACTCGCGGCAAGCGAATGGTCAGCCAGATGTTTCTCAGGATCTCATCGCCGGAGGGCAGCAGGCTGGCCAACGGCAGACGCATGGCGCCCAGGGTCGTGGCGAGCAGCGTCAGGACAATCAGCAGCAGCGTCATTAACCACAGATGACGGGCAGGGTGGGAGCGCATCAGGGCAGCTGCTCCGCTTTTTGCCGCAGCGCGAGCACCGCCTGCGGGGTGCGCGGACCAAAGCCGAGCAGGGCCATATCATCTATCACCAGTACCTGTTTATGGCGTCCCGCAGGCGTCTGCGCCAGCCCCGGCAGCTTCCAGAGCCCGGCTTCGCCGCCCATGCCTTTCAGCCCATCGGCGGAGATCACCACCAGGTCCGGTTTACTGGCGATAACGCCCTCCTGCGACATGCTGCGATAATGGTCGAAGCTCTGCATGGCATTTTGCAGCCCGGCCGCCCTGATTGCGCCATCCGCCGCGGTTTGTTTCCCGGCCACCATGGTATTCATGCCGCCGTGGCTGAGAATAAACAGCACCCGCTTGTTCACGGGCTGCGACGGAATTTGCGCGATCTGCTGATGAACCTTCTGGCGCAGGGCGTTACCTTCGCTCTGCTTACCAAGGGCGTCGGCAATCACGCCAATTTTTGCCTCGATTGCCGGCAGGTCGTAGCCGCCCGGGACGTTGATCACCTTAACCTTATTCTCTTCAACCTTTTTCAGCACCAGCGAGGGCTGCGCCTGGGCGCTGGCCAGCACTAGCGTCGGCCGCAGGGAGAGGATCCCCTCGGCGTTCAGCTGGCGGATATAGCCCACATCCGGCAGGCTCTGCGCGGCGGCAGGCCAGGTGCTGGTGCTGTCTTTTGCCACCAGCTGCCGCTGGGCGTCGAGGGCGTAAACCACCTCCGTGACGTCGCCGCCGAGTGACACAATCCGCTCGGCGGCGGCGCTGGCCAACAGCGGAAACGCCGCAAGTAATATCAGCCAGCGCTTCATGCGAGTAGCCCTTCGGTGGTCAAACGATCGACCTGCGCACGCCACTGCGCCTGCTCCGGGTGGCCTTCGCTGCGTTGACCGAACAGCTGTGCGATCTGCGTGCCGTCTTTGGCGAACAGCTCGACGCTGGTGACGTGGCCGTCAGAGGTCGGTTTGCGGGTCACCCAGATCTCATCCACGCTCTCCTCGCGCAGATGCAGGGTAAACGCGGGGTTGAAGATATTCAGCCAGCCGCGCATCGGGGCGACCTTCTCCAGCGCGCCGGTGAAGATCTGCACGCAGCCGCGGTTGCCGACAAAAATCATGATCTCGTTGCCATCCTGGCGGATCGTTTCCAGCAGGCCCGGCAGCGTCTGGGTGTCAATGCGGCAGGCGAGGTCGTCGCTGACCAGGCGGAAAGCCTGCTGGCGCGACAGGCTATATTTTCTCAGCAGGCCGAAGAACTGGTGAACGTCGGTCATGGCCCGCCATTCATTTTCCAGCGCCGCCGCGTCGGCGGAGTCGGCATATTTCAGCGGTTCGGCCGGGCGAATCGCCAGCGGGGCAGGCGATTGCTGCGTATGCCCGGCAATCAGCGCATCCCAGGCCGCCATGTCGGTATTGCCGGTGGTGTAAACCTTGAGCAGCGCGTCGCCGTGCGGATCGAAGAACTGGATGCTCTGGCGGCCGTTGTCGTTCAGGCGAAAAGCGCTGGCCCACTGGCTGAGAAACAGGCGCAGATCGAGGGCGCGCGGATTGAGCACCAGCCCGGCGTGGCCGCTCAGATGCTGATGGGTAAATTCGCCGACCTGCTCATGCACCGCGTATTCGTTGCGGCAGATGCATTTGGTTTCCCCCACGGTTTCCAGCGCCGTCAGAATGGCGCGGGCGTCGTCCTGCAGACGTACGGCGTCGTAGCCCAGGCGGGCTTCGGTCAGCTCGGCTTCGCTGATCCCCATTTCGGCGGCGATATCGCGGGCGTATTTCGCGGAAGATTGCGCTTTCGTGGTCAGATAGCGCTGCCACAGCGGGGGATGTTGCGGTTGGGTGTTTTGCATAATTCACATCCTTCTCTACGATGAGTTTCCCCGGCGCGCGGCCGGGGAGCAGGTTTCTTATTATTGGCCGGTCAGAAATCGACGTTCACGCCCAGCTGCCAGGTGCGGCCAGGCATCACCGCCAGCGCTCTGTCGTTGGCGTCCTGGTTCGTCGCCGTTTCGATATTGCGGCTGCTCAGATAATCCCAGTATTTACGATCGGTAATGTTGTACACGCCGCCGTTGACGCGCACGTTCTTCGCGACCTGCCAGTACGCGGTCCAGTCCAGCATGCCGTAGCCCGGAACGCGCATATACTCGCTGGTCGAATCGGTAATCGCGGAGCCGGAGTTGGTATAGCTTTCGCGGTTGGTGGCGGTGGCGCGCTTGCCCTTAACAAAGGTGGCGGTCAGCGCGGTGCCGTACACTTTTGCCGGATCGTCCCACGCCACGCCGACGATGGCCTTCATTGGCGCGACGCTATCGAGGTCGACGTACTTATCGCCGCTGTAGCTGGATTTCGATTGCCCTTCACTATAGCCGTAAGCGAGGGTGGCACTCAGGCCGTTAACCTCTTCAAACCAGGTGCCAAAGTTGAATTTAGCGCTGATTTCGCCGCCGTAGATGTACGCTTTATCGCGGTTTTCCGCCTGGTAAATGGTGTAGATGTTCGACGGTACGTTAGTGAACTGCGTCGGATTATTGGCGCGGGTGTAGCGGGTATAGGCGATAAAGTTCTTATAGGTGTTGTAGAACAGCGCGGTACGCATGGTGATGCCTTCCGCCACTTCGCCCTTCATCCCCCACTCAACGTTATCGCTGGTTTCGGTTTTCAGATCGGTGTTGCCGATCAGCGCATACTGGGCGCGTCCGGCGTAGCTGGAGCCGAGGTTCCACGAACCGTATAGCTGGCTGGCGTTCGGGAACTGCGCGCCGCGCTGATATTGCAGATAAGTCATCAGGCGCGGGGTGATATCGTACTGCAAGACCAGCGACGGCAGCGCCTGGGTATCAGCGTTCTTACCGTACAGATTTGACACGTCGGAACCGGTCAGCACGCTGCTGTTGTTGGCCAAATCGGAGACGTTTTCCGGTTTGGTCGACTGATGCATCACGCGAATGCCCGGGATAACCGCAAAGTTATGGCCGTCGAGGTCGAAGTTAATTTTGTCCTGCAGGAAGCCGGCGACGATATAGCCGCGGCTGTCGGCGTCCGGCTGCATAATCTGGCTATAGGCGCTCGGGGTTGGCGACTGGGTTAACGGCCGCTGGGTTTTCGTCGTGCTGGCGTTAAAACCGGCGCTCAGATCGTGGCGGCCTATCGATTTCGCCAGCGCGCTCTGAATCCCCCAGGTGTCGGTATCGTAGTCGGAGCTCACCGTTTGCATCGCGCGGGTGACGCTGTCCGGCATATATGTCCAGTCATGGGCCTCGGTATGCTGGTAGTAGACTTTGGTCGATACGCTGTCGATATAGTCGTTCATCGGCGTCCAGTCGTCTTTCAGGCTCAGGCCCCAGCGGCGGGTCTGGCTGGTCTGGTTTGACGTACCGATAACGCTGTTGCCGCTGGAGTCCCAGGCGTCGTAATGCGTGTGGTTCGTTTTATGGTAATAATCGAAGGTGCTGGTGAACTTATGTTCGTCATTGGGCTGCCAGATCCCGGAGGCCATAAAGGCGTCCGAGTGCCAGTTTGCCGGATAGGAATCAACGGTCCCGCTGTTATTTTCCGTCTCCTGACCGTCGCGACGGCTGTAGACGAAGATCCCGCGCAGGGTCTCGTCGCCGCCGGCGACCGTGACGCCGTTGTGCCAGCTGCGATCGGACGAGTCGTAGCCGCTGCGGTAGCCGAAGGCGCTGGTTTTGCCCGGATGCAGATAGTCATCCGCAGATTTCGGGCGGAAAGAGACGTTGCCGCCGATGGCGCTGTTAGCGGTTTCCGTTGATGTCGCCCCGGACTGAATATCGATGCTGCCGTACATATAGGGGTCAATATAGTCGCGGCCCATACCGAAGGTATTAAGGCCCGCGCGGCTGGCGTAGCTGCGCCCGGTGGCGTTCGGCTGGGCGATGCCGTCGACGTCGATCCCGACGCGGTTGCTCTCCATGCCGCGGATGTTGTAGCCGGTATAGCCGCCGCGGTCGAAGCCGCTTTTGCCGTTGCCGGAACCGCCGCTGGCGCCGGTGGCGCTAATGAGCGGCTCGTAGCGCATGATCGAGCCAAAGTCGTTGGCCCCTTTATCCTGCAGCTCCTGAGCGCCGATCGAATGTTCGCTGCCCGCTTTCAGCAACGGCGCCGGCGCGGTAACGGTCATCCGTTCCGAGCTGTCATCAGTCGATGCGCTGCTGGTGGTTTTCGCGGTGGTATCAGCCGCCCCGGCGGAAGTCTGATAAATTGCTGTAAGCAAAGAAGTCACCAGCAGGCTTTTCTTGAACCATGCTGTTGATTGAGTGGAGTTATACATAGTAGCCACGCCTTAATAATTATTAGAACCTATCTCATTAGGGCTATTTTGCTTGCCATTTTGAACCTGGGCAGTGCTCAGAATCCTCACGTACTACGTGTACGCTCCGGTTCTTCCGCGCTGGCCGTGTTCAAACTGTCTGCGCCAATGACGCCTACTGGGATAGGTTTTGAGTATTGGCTCACGCGTTACTTCCAGAGTGCAGGTGTGTCCGGTTATTCCGTTACTGGACGTTTTTTCTCCATGCTTGTTGATTGCGAATGGTAATGATAGGTATTATCGTTTGCAACAAAATAATCATGTTATCTTCAATTAATCTGCAAGTTGTTTACAATTTGCCCTTTTACCGACAGCGAGAAGCCGATGAGCCATAAAGCCGCGATTACCATCACCTACTGTTCGCAGTGCAACTGGATGCTGCGCGCCAGCTGGATGGCACAGGAACTGCTGCACAGCTTTAGCACCGATATCGCTTCGGTCACGCTGGTTCCGGGAACCGGCGGGATCTTCGTGGTGGCCGTTGATGATGTGCAAATCTGGGAGCGCAAGCAGGATGGCGGTTTCCCCGACGCGGCGGAGCTCAAGCGCCGGGTGCGCGATGTGTGCTTCCCGGAAAAACCGCTGGGGCACGTGGATAAACCGGCATAATCCTCAGGGAGTATGGGGCTGCATCGTCCTCTCTGAATGTGTATTATGAATGCATCTTTATCGGGGGGAACAGGCGATGGCGGGCAAACGTATTGCGCGGGAAAAAAAGACCATTAGCAGCATGATTGCGCTCTACCAGCGCCGCTGCCCGGATGCTCGCGACGACGCCGAACACTATCAGGCGCTCAACGGCTATGCCGACAAGCGGCTGGATAAGTGCGTATTTGGTGAAGAAAAGCCCGCCTGCAAGCAGTGCCCGGTGCACTGCTATCAGCCCGCGAAACGCGAAGAGATGAAGCAGATTATGCGCTGGGCGGGGCCGCGGATGCTCTGGCGGCACCCGATCCTGACGATTCGCCACCTGATCGATGACAAACGCCCGGTGCCGGAGTTACCGGAAAAGTGTCGGCCCAAAAAGCCGCAATAAACTCCCCGGCTCGCGCTGCGCTTAGCCGGGCTACAATTCGTGCGGTCTGTAGCCCGGGTAAGGCGTCAGCCGCGACCCGGGGCCTCGCCGGAACGAGCTGTGGTCTGACTATCGCGAACCGACGTCCAGCAATAAACTCCCCGGCTACAATTCGTGCGGTCTGTAGCCCGGGTAAGGCGTCAGCCGCGACCCGGGGCCTCGCCGGAACGAGCCGTGGTTTGACTATCGCGAACCGACGTCCAGACAAACGCGACAACGAACAGGACGGTAAACAGCACCACAATGGTCGGCGCCGGGGCGCTGTCGAGATAAAACGACAGCCACACGCCGCCCAGCGAACAGCTTAACGCTATCGCCACCGCCAGCAGCAGGGCGCTGACAAAACGCCGCGTCAGCAGCAGAGCGATCGCCCCCGGCGCTATCAGCAGCGAAATCGACAAAATGATCCCCACCGCTTTCAGCGTCGCCACGATGGTCAGCGCAATCATGCATAGCAGCCCATAATGCAGCAGCCCGCAGCGCAATCCGCTGGCCTTCGCCTGCTGCGGATCAAAGGCGTGCAGCAGAAAATCACGCCACTTAAGCC
Organism: Klebsiella sp. JN_Kp126; assembly: GCF_033843325.1. Classification (NCBI taxonomy): domain Bacteria; kingdom Pseudomonadati; phylum Pseudomonadota; class Gammaproteobacteria; order Enterobacterales; family Enterobacteriaceae; genus Klebsiella; species Klebsiella sp. JN_Kp126. The sequence goes on from NZ_JAWXQV010000044.1 coordinate 101,054, forward strand.
CGATTATCAGCGCAATCGCCAGCGCGATCAGCGACGTTTGCGCAATATCGCTGGCGGAAATACCCAGCATGTCGCCAAACAGAATATGATCGAGATGGACCTCCGACTGAATCGACACGTACAGCACCAGGCCCGCGCCAAACATCCCGGAAAATACGATGCCCATGATCGTATCGCGCTTAATGCGACTGTTATCGTCGAGATAACCGGTGGCGATGGCGCAGAACAACCCGGCGATAAACGCGCCGATGGCGAAGGGGATACCGAGAATATACGCCACCACCACGCCCGGAAAAACCGCGTGGCTCATGGCATCGCCCATCAGCGCCCAGCCCTTGAGCACCAAAAACACCGACAGCAGCGCGCAGGGGGCGGCAACGATCGCCGCCACCAGCATGGCGTTGACCATAAAGGAGAACTGGAAAGGTTCAATCAGCGCGCTCAGCATGAGGCCTCCCTGGCGCGGCGACGGCTGGCGAGCAGGCCGTGCTTCGGCGCGAAAACAAAAGCGGCTAAAAACAGCAGCGTCTGGGCGACGACGATAATCCCCCCGGTCGCCCCGTCCAGATAGTAGCTCAGCCACGCGCCGAAAAAGCTGGTCAGGCTGCCAATCGCGACGGCAATCGCCAGCAGGCGCGGGAAGCGGTCGGTCAACAGCCAGGCGGTGGCCCCGGGCGTCACCACCAGGCAAATCACCAGAAACGCGCCGACGGTCTGCAGCGCCGCCACGGTACAGGCCGCCAGCAGAGTAAAGAACAGCAGCTTCAGCGCGGTGGTATTCAGGCCAATGGAACGAGCGTGGTTCTCATCGAAAAAGGTCACCATCAGGTCTTTCCACTTCAGCAGCAGAATCGCCATCGAAATAGAGCCAATCGCCGCCAGCTGGATAATATCCTCCGGGGCGATGGCCAGAATATTGCCGAGAATAATGGTCTGGATATTCACCGAAGTGGGGTTCAGCGACACCATAAACAGGCCAATACCGAAAAAAGAGGAAAAGATCAGGCCGATAATCGCGTCTTCCTTCAGCTTCGAACGCTGGTTAAGAAACAGCATGCTGCCCGCCGCCAGGCCGCCGGAAAGAAACGCCCCCAGCGCGAAGGGCAGACCGAGCATATAAGCGCCCGCCACGCCGGGCACGATGGAGTGGGAGAGGGCGTCGCCAATCAGCGACCAGCCTTTAAGCATCAGGTAGCAGGAGAGAAACGCGCACACCCCGCCCACCAGCGCCGAGACCCACATCGCGTTCAGCATATAGTGATAACCAAACGGCTCCAGTAGCCAGCTCATCTTTCGCCTCCCGCCGCCCGACGGCTGATAAACGGCCGCTCATCGTCGGTGATAATCCGCTCTTCCGCGCCGCTCAGCACCACGTGGCGCAGCACGCCGCTAAACGCCAGTTCGAGGTTTTCGGCGGTAAAGGTGCTTTCCGTCGGGCCGCTGGCCAGCACGGTGCCTTTGACCATCACCGTGTAGTCGCAGAACTCGCTTACCGAGCCGAGGTTATGGGTGGAAACCAGCATGGTGCAGCCTTCGTCGCGCAGTTCCCGCAGCAGCTCGATGATGCGCGCTTCGGTCTGCACGTCGACGCCGGTAAAGGGTTCATCCAGCAGAATGACTTTTCCCTGCTGAGCGATAGCGCGGGCCAGAAACACGCGCTTTTTCTGCCCGCCGGAGAGTTCGCCGATCTGGCGGTGGCGGTACTCGCTCATGCCGACCCGCGCCAGGGCGGCGTCGACAATCTCATGGTCGCGCGGTTTGGCCCGCCGTAGCCAGCCCATATGGCCATAGCGCCCCATCATCACCACATCTTCCACCAGCACCGGGAAGGACCAGTCCACCTCTTCCGCCTGCGGAACGTAGGCGACGAGGTTCTGCCGCAGGGCGCGATTAACCGGCTGACCGAGAATCGCAATATCGCCTTTTCCGACGCGCACAAAGCCCATCAGCGCTTTAAACAGCGTCGATTTTCCCGAGCCGTTCACCCCGACCAGCGCCGCGATGGAGCTGCGCGGGACGCTAAAAGAAGCATCGCGCAGCGCGGTATGACCGTTGCGGTAGGTGACGCTGACATTGTTGACCGCGAGGCCCGGCAGCTCGTGACTCATGCCTGTTTCCTTAGTCCGTCGTTGATGCCCTGGACGATGGTTTGGGTGGTGACGCGCAGCAGGTCGAGATAGGTCGGCACCGGGCCATCGGCGGCGCTCAGAGAGTCGACGTACAGGACGCCGCCGTAGTGGGCGCCGGCTTCCCGGGCCACCTGACGCGCCGGTTTATCAGAGATGGTGCTTTCGCTAAAGATAGTCGGGATCCGCTCTTTCTTCATGGTGTCGATGGTTTTGCGCACCTGCTGCGGGGTGCCCTGCTGGTCGGCGTTTATCGGCCACAGATAGCGCTCCTGGAGGCCGTTATCGCGGGCCAGATAGGAGAACGCGCCCTCGCTGGTCACCAGCCAGCGCTTATCCTGCGGCAGCTTCGCCAGTTCCGCCTTCAGCGGCGCCATGGTCTGGCGGATCTTCTCTTTGTAGGCTTCGGCGTTGTGGCGATAGGCGTCGGCGTTCGCAGGATCGTATTTCACCAGCGCGTCGCGAATATTATCGACGTAGATCAGCGCATTGTCCGCCGACATCCACGCGTGCGGGTTGGGTTTGCCGTTATACGGCCCTTCGCTGATGCCCATCGGCTGAATACCGTTGCTGACCACCACTTCCGGTACGCCGTTTAAGTGCTGATAAAAGCGGGCGAACCACAGTTCAAGGTTCAGGCCGTTGGCGAGGATCAGTTGCGCGCCCTGCGCGCGTTTGATATCCCCGGGGGTCGGCTGATATTCATGGATCTCGGCCCCCGGTTTGGTGATGGAGCTGATGTCGGCGGCGTCGCCCGCGACGTTTTGCGCCATATCGGCGATCACCGTGAAGGTGGTAATCACTTTAAATTTCTCTTTTGCCTGGACGGGGGCGACGGCCAGCAGCGCCAGCGTGGCGGCAAACATCAGATGCTTCAGGGGTGGCAGGTGCAGCATAAGGTCCCTCACAACGTTGCGGTTAATTAATCATCATTTATAGCCATTGCTATGTTATATAGCACAAGCTATTTATAAATGAAAATAATTATTATTTAGATGTGAGGCGAATGATTAGCGTGCGAACCCGCGGCCGGAGAGGAAAAGGCCCGGCCACGCGGAAGGCCGGACGCTGAAATCAGGAGAGATCGGCCACCGACTGGCGGGGGATCAGGCGGCCCGCCAGCGTGCGCCCTTCGGGAGAGAAGGTGGGGCGCTCGTCAATCAGGTTGCGGATACGCTGCAGGCAGTTCTCCATCAGCTGCTCCAGCGGCCAGGAGATACAGGTCAGCGGCGGATTGAGCAGCGAGGCGAGGGGAGAATCTTCCAGGCTCAGCAGCGAGACCTCCTGCGGTACGGCAACGTTGAACTCGCGCAGCAGGCGCATCGCTTCGGCGGCGTAGCGGTCCCGTTTCACGATAATCACCGAGTATTTGCTGAAGCTGTTAATCAGCGTCAGCAGCGCCTGTTCAACGTTATCGTTGGCCGCCAGCATCAGCTGCCGGTTAAAAGGGATGGAGTAGTTTTGCAGGACGTTGCGATAGCCTTCGAGCATCTGGCGGCTGGCGTCATCGCTGTCGTTATCAACGATCAGCGCGATATTGCGATGGCCCTTGCCGATCACGTAGCGGCAGGCGCTTTCGGTGGCAAAAGCGTAGTCGTAGCCCTGATTATTGACCCCGGCAATGCTGAAGCGGTCAAAGGAGATCACGTTGCGCGGCGCATCCGCCGGCACGGCGCCGAGCACCACCACCGCCACGCACTGGCGCTGTAAATCGTCGACGACCGCCGCCTGTTCCGCCGCATCCGTGACGTACTGAACAATCAGGTTTTTATTCAGCCCCTTCAGCGCTAGCGAGAGCATCGGCAGCAGGCGCGCGCCGCTGCTGTCATCGTTCGCCGGGATCACCAGCCCCACGTGATTGGATGTCTGACTGGCGAGGTTTTGCGCGGCAAAGCTCGGGCGGTAGTTAAGTTCCTCTACCGCGCGCAGCACCGCTTCCCGGCTCTCTTCGCGCACGCCCCGCGTGCCGGTCAGCACGCGGGATACCGTCGCTCGGGAGACATTCGCTAATCTTGAAACATCATCAATGGTTGGCATGGCATTTTCTGTCTGAATATTTTCGCCTAGCTTAGCATACCTGCTGAAAAAAGTGTCTACCGCCGACCGGCTTCAGCGTTGGCCAGAACCGGCAGCCAGGCCGCGCCGCGCACGCCGCTGGCGTCGCCGAAGCGGGCCTGTTTGATCTGCGTTCGGCAGCTGTCGGAAAAGAGATACGGGACAATCGCCGACGGCAGCTGCTCATAGATTTGCCCGACGTTGGAGAGCCCGCCGCCCAGTACAATCACCTGCGGATCGAGGATATTGATTACCGACGCCAGGCTACGGCCGAAAGCGTCAATAAAATGCCGCCAGTGGGCCAGCGCCTGCGGTTCGCCGTTTTGCGCGGCGGCGATAATCGCTTCCGCAGGCGCCTGCTCGCCGTAGCGGCGGGCAAAGCCGGTACCGGAGATAAAGCTTTCGATGCAATTTTCTTTGCCGCAGTAGCAGGGCTGCGCCGGGCCGTCGCGCTCGGGGCAATAGCCCGGCAGAGGATTGTGTCCCCATTCGCCAGCGATGGCGTTAGGCCCGCTGAGCAGCCGTTGGTTCACCGCAACGCCGCCGCCGCAGCCGGTACCGATGATAACGCCGAATACGGTCGTTGCCCCCGCGCCCGCGCCGTCTACCGCCTCAGAGAGAGTGAAGCAGTCGGCATCGTTCGCCATCCATACCGGTTGACCAAGTTCCCGCATCAGGTCATGACGCAGGTCGTGGCCGTTGAGCACCAGACAGTTACAGTTTTTAATCAGGCCGCTTTGCGGGTCGATAGCCCCCGGCAGGCCGATGCCGATGGTAAACGGCCGTTCGCTCCAGTCGCGGACGGTCGCAATCAGTCCGAGCAGCTGCTGCATAAACGCCTGATAGCTCTCTTTATGCGTCGGACGGCGCTGGCGATAGACGCACTCGCCCGCCGCGTTGAGCAGGACGGCTTCCATTTTGGTGCCGCCAATGTCTAAACCCAGATGTAGCATGGTTGTCCTTAATTGTGGTCGACGGTTTCCCGGGCCGCTACGCGTGTAGTTCAGGTAGCCCGGCTAAGCGCAGCGCGAGCCGGGAAGTCAGTCAGCCAGGTGACATGAGCATTTACCGTTTTCCCGGGTTGCGGCGTAAACGCCTTACCCGGGCTACGTCATCTCCTCTCCCCGGAGAGGGGGAACCCTACGCGTGCAGCGGTCGCGAGCGGTAAATGGCGATCAGTTCGCCGATCAGCTCTTTCGCCAGAATCGAGGTCATCAGATGATCCTGAGCGTGAACCATCACCAGAGTCATTTTGGTTTTACCCTCGCCTTCGTCGGCCTCAATCAGCTGGGTCTGTACCAAATGCGCCTCGCGGGCAAAATGCGCCGCTTCTTTCATTTTTTCGTCGGCGGCGGCGAAATCACCCGCTTTAGCGCAGCTCAGCGCTTCGTAACAGAGACTACGCGACTGCCCGGCGTTGATGATGATACCCATTACCTGTTCTTCTAATTCCATGACAAACCTCTGAATAGTATGAATTATGCGGACTGCGGCGCGCTTTCGGCCTGGGCCGCCGCGTTAGCGTGCTCCTGCTCCAGCAGCTGTTTTTCGTAGGCTTTGAGGAACGGCAGATACATCACCATCGCCGTCGCCATGCAAATCAGGCACATGATCACCGGGCTAAAGCTCCAGTTCGCCGCCCACGAGGCGCCGATAGGGGCCGGCGTCGTCCACGGCGTCATCGACACCACGCGGCTCACCAGGTCCAGCTTCAGCGCAAAGTAGGCCAGGGTTGCGTTGATCATCGGCACCAGCACGAACGGCAGGAAGAACAGCGGATTCATAATGATCGGCGCGCCGAACAGAATCGGTTCGTTGATGTTAAATACGCCCGGCACTACGCCCATCCGGCCAATCGTCCGCAGATGCACCGCCTTACTGCGCAGCAGCATCAAAGCCAGCGGCAGGGTGGAGCCGACGCCGCCGATCAGCAGATAGTGATCCCAGAAGCCCTGGACATAGATATGCGGGATCGCGGTGCCTGCGGCCATCGCCGCCTGGTTGATCGACAGGTTCGCCATCCAGAACGGATTCATAATCCCGGTGACGATCAGCGCCCCGTGAATGCCGGCAAACCACAGCACCTGGCACACCAGCACCGACAGCAGAATCGCCGGTAGGGTATCGGACGCCGCCACCAGCGGTTTCACCAGCGACATGATCGCTTCCGGGATGATCATGCCCAGCTGCGCTTCGATAAACAGATTCAGCGGATGCAGCGTCAGCACGATCGCCAGCACCGGGATCAGGATCTCAAACGAGCGCGCCACGCCCGCCGGCACTTCAGGCGGCAGACGGATCGTAATATTGTGGCGCTTGAGGAAGGCGTACAGCTCGGTAGAGTAAATCGCCACCAGAATTGCGGTGAAGATCCCCTGGCCGGAGAAGTAGGCGGTGGAGATCTGGCCATCTTTCAGCGGCGCGGCCACCAGCAGGAACGACATCAGGGACAGCATCCCGGCGGTCAGCGAGTCCAGATTGTGGTGTTTTGCCAGGCTGGCGGCGATCCCGACGGCGATAAACAGCGTCATCACCCCCATGCTGAAGTTAAACGGCAGCATCAGCGCATCTCGATGATCGAGAGAAAATTGCAGCCAGGCGCGGGCAAAGCCCCACGTCGTATCCGGGGAAAACGGCGGGAAGATAAAGACCAGCAAAAACGAGCCGACGATCATAAAGGGCAGGGCGGTAATAAAACCGTCGCGGATGGAGGTGACGTATTTTTGTTGGCCGATCGCCCCCGCCATAGGCGTGATCTTCTGTTCAATCACGGCGATCAGCTTCGCGTACAGAGAGCTCATGATCTTTCCTTAGTTTTTGTTATCGATAAGGGAAAGCGCGAAATCCAGTACGGCGCCGCCTTTCTGCATGCCGTAATCCATCATGTTGATGGGTTCCACGCGGATACCGTATTTATCAGCCTGCTTTTGCAGATCTTTCTGCATGTATTTCACCTGCGGCCCCAGCAGGACCACCTGGTAATGGCCGACCTGTTGATCGAATTCCGCGACGCCAAAGGCGTTGATCTCCACCGGCAGACCGCGCTGCTCGGCTTCGGCGATCATTTTTTTCACCAGCAGGCTGGTGGACATGCCCGCGGAACAGCACAACATTATCTTTTTCATATATCGCTCCTGATGAGATGGATGCGCCGACTATAGTCATAACGGATATAAAACGGAAAGCGCTTTCCGTTTGTGGATTTATTTATTGTGACCACGATCACCTATGGCGGGCTTTTACTTTACCCGGGAGTGCGCGATCATCCTGGCGACACCTCTATTCTTAAAGGCAGGATTATGAACATTCAGTTGATGAATGTTGCCGTCGATATCATCGAGCAGCGGCTGGCGCCGCTGGCCAACGTTCTGACGCGCAATAACCACATTACGGCGATGCGCGACAGCTTTGCGCTGGCGATGCCGTTTGTGATTGTGGGAAGTTTGCTGGTGCCGATTTTGTTTCCGCCCGTTTCCATCAACGGCGCATCGGCTTTCGGCCAGTTCTATTTCCAGCTGCGGCCCATTCTGCTGCCAACCTTTGAATTGACTATCGGGCTGGTGGCGCTGATTGTGGCCTTCGGCGCCAGCGCCAGCCTTGCCAAGCAGTACCGGCTGCCGGAGCGGCTCTGCGGGCTGACCGGCTGCCTGGCGTTTTTGCTGTTTATCGGCTTTCGCGACAACGGCGCGACCAATATTTTCCTCGGCGGAATGGGGATTTTTACCGCGCTGATTTCAAGCACTTACTCTATTGAAATCGTGCGCTTTTTCTATAAGAAAGGCTGGTGCATCCGCCTGCCGGAAGAGGTGCCGGTGATGACCCGCAACGGCTTTCAGCTGCTGATCCCGCTGCTGGTGGTGATGCTCTCTATTAGCGTCATCAACGCGCTGCTGCTGCAGAGCACCGGGCGCATTTTACCGGAGCTGATTAGCGAAGCGGTGCGGCCGCTGGTGGTGGCGTCCGATACCCTAACTGCGGTATTAATTTCTTTATTTATCTGCAACCTGCTTTGGTTTGTCGGCATTCACGGCGCGCTGATTATCACCGGGATTATGAACCCGTTCTGGATGACCTATCTGTTTGAAAACCAGCAGGCGCTGGCCGCCGGTTCCGCTACGCTGCCGCATATCTACCTGCAGGGATTCTGGGATTTCTACCTGCTGATCGGCGGTATCGGCTCGACGCTGCCGCTGGTGTTTATGGCGATGCGCAGCCGTTCGCGGCAGCTGAAAAGCGTGGGGAAAATTGGCCTGCTGCCCTCGCTGTTTAACATCAATGAGCCGATATTGTTCGGCTTTCCGATTATCATGAACCCGGTTTTCCTGCTGCCGTTTCTTTTTGTGCCGCTGATAAATGCCTGTATCGCCTGGTATTTAACCCATCTTGGGGTTCTCGATCGGGCGGTGGCGATGCTGCCGTGGTCGATGCCGGCGCCGCTCGGCGCGGCGTGGTCAGCCAACGGCAGCTGGAAAAACCTCTGCATGTGCCTGTTCGCCATTTTTAATGCCTGGATGCTCTATCGTCCGTTCTTCAAGGTCTATGAACGGCAGCTCGCCGACGCCGAACGCTAAGCTTTTCGCCTGCCTGCCACAGCCCGCCGCGCGCGGGCTTTTTTATTTCCGCTCAAAGATGTGATCTAAATCACGAATATTTGCCCGCTATCGTTAAATTTGTGAACTCATCCGGCAATTACGGAAAGCGCTTTCCATTAACGGATGTACATTTCCAATTTTGATCCGTAAATTTCCTCCCGTTCTCAGGCAGTGTTAATAAAAAAATAACCAAGGATAAAAAATGATCAGGCTAAATCATTCAATACCTCTGTCTTTACTCGCCCTCGCGGTGATGAGCGACTGCGCCATCGCCGATCAGAAGTACGATTTTATGCTCCACGGCTATATCCGTTCGGGGATCCTCGCCAACGCCGACGGTAACCGCGCCGACTCCGTTGGCCTGATGCCGGACGGCAAGTGGCGTCTGGGCAACGAAGAGGACACCAAGATCGAACTGATCCCGACGGTGACGTTAACCTCGGACAGCGGCGTGGTGGCTAAAGTCCAGGCCAACATTACCCATCAGTCGAAATGCACCTCAGACTGGAACTGTCAGGATGACGACGGGCATGATGTGCAGTTCCGTGAAGGTTTTGCCGAACTGTCAAATCTCGACTTCGCCCCGGAAATGACCTTCTGGGCCGGTAAGCGCTACAGCAGCTCCAACACCTCCAGCCACCAGTTCGACTGGGAGTACATTCAGTACAACGGTACCGGCGGCGGCTTCGACAACATGGATCTCGGCTTCGCGCGCTTCGATGCCGGGGTTTACGCCTTCTCGCCGACGGATGAAACCAAAGCCTACCCGGTCGACAAAGGCGATCAGGGCTATCCGGATGACTACTCGCTCAACCTGTGGCTGAAAAAGATCGGCGGCACCGGCTTCGATCTTGAGCTGATTGGCCACCACATGAACCGCAACGAGAAGCACCCGACCTCGGCGGAGAAGGGCTACGGCGTGACCGGCGTTTACAACTTTGACGGCTTTTACGGCCTGACCGGCGGCTACTCTCGCGTGGTCTTCCAGTACGGGCGCGGCCTGGCGGCGGGAGACTCGCTGGGTAAAAACGGCTGGGGCTGGGCAAACCTCGACGATACCCAGTCCTGGCGCGTGGTGCTGGATAACATGGCCTCGCTCGGCGACTGGGAAATCTCCACGTTCGCCTACTATCAGAAAGACAAAAACTACCGCTGGTGGACGGAAGACGCCGAAGGCTGGGGGCGCACCAGCTGGGTGGCGGGGATTCGCCCGTACCAGCAGATCACCAAAAACTTCGCCATGCAGTACGAGCTGGGCTACGAATATCTCGACGATAAAAACTACAAAGGCGTGGACGGCAAAGGCAAAGGCGGCCTGACTAAAGTGACCATCGCGCCGACCCTGACCTTTGATTCCGGCTTCTGGACTCGCCCGCAGCTGCGCTTCTTCGTGACTTACGCGAAGTGGGATAAAGGGGTGTCCGACGCGCTGGACGGCAACTACGACTGGAGCACCAATACCCTTTCCGCCGGTAGCTACTCGCGCAGCGGCGACACCGATACGCTGAACTTCGGCGTGCAGGCCGAAGTCTGGTTCTAAGGAGAGATAACGATGATTAAGCCGGTGAAAAAACTGATGCTCGTCGCGCTGCTTTCGGCGCTGGGAAGCGCAGGCGCGATGGCCGCGGAGCAGTCGCACTTTGAACACTTTATTACCCGCGACGGCGCAACGTTAAAAGATGGCGACAAGGTGTTCCGCTTTGCGGGCATTCATGCGCCGGAACTGCACCGTATCGAGGACGATGCGCGCGGTACCTGCAAGGCCGACTCGCGCGGCTGGGGGCAATACTTCCGCTGGCCGACGGCGGAGGAACAGGAAAACTGGATTAAAGCGCTCGTGCAAACCGGCGCCAGGGCGCAGCGGGTATACGTACTCTCGGTGCAGCAGACGTTTGACGAGGCCTGCGGTCGCGAAACCCATATTCTGGCCCCGGAAACCGCCGACGGCATGCCGCGCCTGAACGAAAAGGCGATGCGGGTGTACGACAACATGATCGCCGAGGCGGACAAACAGGGGCTGCGCCTGATTCTGCCGTTTATCGATCACTGGTGGTGGTGGGGCGGTCGCGAGCAGCTGGCGGCGTTCTACCACGAAAAGCCGGAGGATTTTTACCGTACCGACAGTAAAACCTTCAAGGCCTATCTTGATGTGATACGCCAGGTTATCACCCGTACCAACAGCGTGACCGGGCGCCCTTACTATGACGAAAAAGCGATTATGGCCTGGGAGACCGGCAACGAGCTGGAGGACACCAACGCGGCGTTCCTTCAGCAGACCGCCGCGTGGATCAAAAAGTGGGCGCCGCACCAGCTGGTGGTGGATAGTACCTATAAGAAAATTAATGCGTTTGCGCTTAACGATCCCCATGTTGATATCGTCAGCAACCACTATTACACCAATGCCGATAACAACCACCCCGAACAGGTGAAAAAAGACCTGACGGCGGCAGCGGGTAAGAAAGTCTACATGGTGGGCGAATTTGGCCTGCTGGACGCGCAGCAGCTTAACGCCATTATGCAGTCGATCGTCCATAGCGAAGTCAACGGCGCGCAGGCGGCGGGCGGTTTAATCTGGGGCTTCCGCGGTCATCGTCACGACGGCGGCTTCTACTGGCACAAAGAGTCCACCGGCCACTACAGCTACCATCTGCCGGGCTTCCCGGTCGAAGGTAAGGCCAACCAGGAGATGGAGGTGGTCGACCTGGTGCGCACCGCCGCCGCGCAGATGAACGGGCAGGAGAAAGCGCCGCCGCTGCCGAAACCTGACGCGCCGACGCTGCGGCCGACGGATTCACCGTTTGCGATCAACTGGCTGGGGGCGGCGGTAGGGCGCGCCTATGATGTTGAGCGCGCTGATTCGCCATCCGGGCCGTGGAAGGTCGTGGGGCGCGACATTTCCGACGGCGTTAACGAGTGGAACCCGCAGACGATGGATCTGTTCCGCGATGACTATCGCAGTCTGCGGCTGGGGAATACGTACTATTACCGCGTCATCGCTAAAAACGAGAGCGGCAGTTCATCGCCTTCGAACGTGATTAGCGTGAAGCATACTCAGGCGAATCAGGCGCCGGTAGTGGCGCTGGCGGAGACGCTCACCACCAGCCAGGACCAGGGCGTGCAGCTCAGCGCGAGCTGGCGCGATGACGCCCTCCCGGACCGAAACGTGACGGTGAGCTGGAGCAACGGCGGCAGCGCGCAGGCCCACTTCTGCGCGACGGATAAAGCCGAAACCCGCGCCTGGTTCAGCGCCCCCGGTGAATACGCGCTGACTTTTAGCGCCGATGACGGTCTGCTCAAAAGCAGCAAAACCGTTAAGGTCACGGTGACGGAAGCCGTCGGTAAAGTCCCCGCCGACTACTGCCGTTTTGGCGGCGGGGTATTGAACGTGACCGATGGCAAGATTGCGGCGGCGAAAAGCGAAAAAGACGCGCTGGCGATTGGCGACGACGGCTTCCTCGGGCCGTTCGCCAACGACGGGGATAAGGTCAGCTGGCAGGTTTCCGCGCCGTGGGCCGGCAAGTATCAGCTGCGGGTGACGTTCAGCGGCAAATGGGGCGGCAAGAAAAACTCGTTTATCGTCAACGACGGCGCGCCAATCGCGGTTGAATTCCCGCAGACCGATGAGCAGGGCCAGCAGCTGCTGGTGCCGGTTGAGCTGAAGGCCGGCGATAACCGCATCGACTTCGGTAAATTCGCCGGCGACTGGGGCTACATGTTTATCAAATCGATTGAAGTGGTTGCAGAGTAGTGCTTATTGGCTGCGCCCGTTGGGTGCGGCCTTTTTTAACTTACAGGAGGCGTTATGACCCGGTATCAGTTTCCGGAAGGCTTTTTATGGGGCGCGGCGGCATCCGGTCCGCAAACGGAAGGGATAAGCAACAAGCCGCACCGTTCTATTTGGGATAGCTGGTTTGCCGAACAGCCGGAACGTTTTTATCAGCAGATTGGGCCGCAAACCGTTTGCGACACCTATCATCAGTATCCCCAGGACGTGGCGTTGATGAAGCGGACCGGGTTCAACTCCTTCCGCACGTCGATTCAGTGGTCGCGGCTGATTGACGACTTCGAAACCGGCACGCCCAATGCGGACGCGGTGCGTTTCTATCATGCCTACCTTGATGAGATGATTGAAAACGGCATCGAGCCGATGATCAACCTCTATCATTTTGACATGCCGGAAGCGCTGCAAAAGCAGTACGGCGGCTTTGAGTCGGCGCACGTGACCGATCTCTTCGCGCGTTTTGCCCGTACCGCTTTTGAGCTATTCGGTCACAAGGTGAAATACTGGATTACCTTCAACGAGCCGATTGTGCCGGTTGAGGGCGGCTACCTGTACGACTTCCACTATCCCTGCAAGAAAGACGGCAGGCTGGCGGCGCAGGTGGCGTTTAACATTATGCTGGCCCACGCCAAAGCGGTGCGCGAGTTTCGCGCGCTGGCGCTGGAAAGCGAGATTGGCGTAGTGCTGAATCTGACGCCGTCCTATACCCGCAACGACAGCGCGGAAGATCAAAAAGCGGCGTGGTATGCGGATCTGTTCTTCAACCGCAGCTTCCTCGATCCGCTGGTGAAGCATCAGTTCCCGAAAGCGCTGTGCGAAATTCTGGCCGCGCACCACTGCCTGCCGGAGGTGACAAAAGCCGACGTGGAGCTGATTACCGGATCGCGCGTCGATTTTCTCGGCGTTAACTATTACGTTCCGCGGCGGGTGAAGGCGCGCGAAAGCGACTATACGCTGGACTATTTCACCCCGGAGGTCTATTTCGAAAACTACGTGAATCCGCAAGGGCGCTTTAATCCTTATCGCGATAATAATGAGATTCTGCCGCAGGCGATTTATGACATTGCCGCCAATATTCGCGATAACTACGGCAATATAAAGTGGTTCCTCGCGGAAATCGGTATTGCGATGGATATTGAGTCGGAAGGCGAACCGGGCGAAGACGGGGTGATTGACGATTCGTTCCGCATCGGCCTGATGGAAGAGCATCTGGTGCAGCTGCACCGCGCGATAGCCGACGGCGCGAACTGCTTTGGCGTGCATCAGTGGACCTTTATCGATAACTGGTCGTGGATTAACTCGTTCAAGCGCCGCTACGGTTTCTGGCGGCTCGACCTGCAAACCGGAGAGCGGCAGATAAAGCGCAACGCGCTGTGGTTTGCCGAACTGGCGACCAGCAACGGCTTCAGTTCTGATAAATAGCTCGGCAAAATCCCCCGGAGGCGGCGCTTGACGCGCCTGTCCGGGCTACCAAACCGCACGAACTTGTAGCCGGCCAGATGCGCAGCATCGCCTCCGGAAAACCGTACCTACCGGGGCTTCGAGGTCCCCGCCGTCTGTGGACAGGTAGCCCGGCTAAGGCGTCAGCCGCGAGCCGGGGATTACCGGCGCTATTTTTTCATTTCCGCCAGCGAGGCTATCCAGTTCATCGCCAGCTGCGGCCACTCGGCGGCGGGCAGGCCCCGGGTCCCGCGAATGCCAAATCCGTGTTTCCCCTCGGCGAACAGATGCAGCTCGGTCGGCACCTGCTGCGCGCGCAGGGCGTTAAACATCACCAGCGCGTTATCCACCGGCACGGAAGGATCGTCCACCGCGTGGAAAATAAAGGTCGGCGGCGTTTGCGGCGTGACGTTCTGCTCCGGTGAATAGCGGTGCTGCCGCTCTGCCGTCGGCGTTTCGCCAATCAATGCCTTGCGCGATCCGGGATGGGCAATCGCCGGATCCATGGAAATAACCGGATAGCCGAGCACCGCGAAGTCCGGCCGCGCGCTCTGCTGGTCAACCGCGTCCACGGCGGCGTAAGCCGGTTCGCTATAGCGTGTCTCCAGGCTTGCCGCCACGTGTCCCCCGGCGGAAAAGCCCATAATGCCGATTTTTTGCGGGTCGATATGCCAATCGGCGGCCCGCGCCCGCAGGGTACGCAGCGCGCGCTGCGCATCGGCCAACGGCGCCTCGCTGCCTTCCGCGTGACCGTCCGCCGGCATCCGATAGGTCATCACAAACAGGGTATAGCCCCGGGCGTTAAATACCGGGGCGAGATCGCTGCCCTCTTTATCCAATACCACTCGCTGGTAAGAGCCGCCCGGCGTCACCAGCAGCGCGATACCGTTGGGCTTCTCTGGCGCGTAAACGGTAATTGTCGGAGCGCGAACGCCGGTGACCGCGCGATCGGGCAGCGAGGGGTCTTTGCTGCGCTCCACCAGCGATTCGCTCGCCGGGCTGTTTTTGGCGCCGGGCGCTTCACCGCCGGGCCAGACGGAAAAGGTGGGAAGAGAGGAAAATGCAGCCTGAGAAGCCAAAAGCAAAGCGATGGCGGCGGCCAGAGGTAAACGCGTCATAAGCATCTCCATTAAGGAAAAGGCTTATTTATCATTCATCAGGAACGGGTAAAGCGAGTTGTCTCACAGAACGCTGTTTCATTAAAATCAAAATGAAACAGCGTTCTGAAGATGTGCCTACTGCAGCTGGTCTTTATTAATACCCAACCGTTTCATGCGCGAAAGCAGCGTCGTGCGCTTTAATCCCAGACGCTGGGCCGCGCCCTTCGGTCCGGCGACCACGCCGTTGCTCTCTTTCAGCACCCGGACAATCAGCTGGTATTCGTCTTCCCCTTCCTCCGGCAGCACTTCCGCCGCCAGCGGCTCCGTCTCGATACTCATTTCCGGTAAGGAGAGCTGCAGCACGCTGCCGCGGGTCAGCAGCACCGCGCGCTCAATGACGTTCTCCAGTTCGCGCACGTTACCCGGCCACTCCATGCGGCTGAGCAGGCGCAGCGTTTCCGCCGGAATGCTATCAATGTTGCGCCCGAGACGGCGGGCAATTTTAAAAGTGAAGGCCTTCACCAGCAGGGGAATATCCTCCGGCCGCTCGCGCAGGGGAGGCAGGTGGATCGGGAAGACGTTCAGCCGATAGTAGAGATCGCTGCGAAACTCGCGATCGGCGACCATTTGCTTAAGATCGCGGTTGGTGGCGGCGATCAGGCGCACGTCGGTGTGAATCAGCTTATTGCTGCCGAGACGCTCGAACTCCTGCTCCTGCAACACGCGCAGCAGTTTCGGCTGTAGTTCAATCGGCATGTCGCCCACTTCATCGAGAAACAGCGAGCTTTTGTCCGCCAGTTCGAAACGGCCGATACGCTGGGCGCTGGCGCCGGTGAAGGCGCCGCGCTCGTGGCCAAACAGGTCGCTTTCCAGCAGCCCGGCGGGCATCGCCGCGCAGTTCATTTTGACCATCCGGCGGCTATTGCGGCCGCTCAGATTATGAATAGCGCGGGCAATCAGCTCCTTACCGGTGCCGGTTTCGCCGAGGATCAGCACCGTGCTGTCGCTCTGCGCCACCATCTCCACCTGCTTGAGCACGCTGTTCATGGCCTCGCTGCGGCCGATGATTTCGCCAAACTCGCTCTCGACGTTGTTAAGCTGTTCGGTCAGGGCGAGGTTCTCATCGACCAGCCGCTCTTTCAGCCGCTGAATCTCGCGGTAGGCGAGGGCGTTGTCGATGGCGATCGAGACGCGCTCGGCGATTTGCCGCAGCAGCTTGAGGTTGGTGGTGGTGAAGACTTTCTCATCGCACTGCGCCAGCTTCAGCACCCCAAGCAGGGTATTGCCGGACATCAACGGCAGCAGGCACAGGGTCTGAATTTTGTTATCCCACATCTCGAAAAGCATTTTTTCGTACGGCGCCAGCGGGTCGTGCTCATGCAGGTTGAGCAGCAGCATCTCTTTGCTTTTGAATACCCGTTCGGTCAGGGTACCGGCTTCGTCCACTTCGCTCTGGTCGTGCACCGGGTGGCTGGCGTCGAGGTAGTGGGTGGAGTAGATATTGAGCTTGCCTTTGCGGTTGCTGCGCAGTACCACGCTGATGGCGTCGATGCGGAAGTAGCGGTGGATCTCTTTGGCCACTTCGCTGACCAGTTCGTCGATATCCAGCCGCGAGAGTACCGCGTTGGTGATCGCCACCAGGATGCGGAAGTTGTCGCGTTCCCGGCACAGCAGGTCGTAATCAACGTTGTTGCTGACCCGGCTTTGGATCTGTTCGGTCACCACGGCAACGATTTGCGTAAAGGTGTGCAGCCGCTGGTACTCTTTTTCGGTCCACGGCCGGTTGTCGTCGCGAATAAATTCGCAGCCGCCGAAAATACGCCCTTCCGCCGCCAGCGGCAGCAGGCAGTAATAGCCAAAGCTGGGGTAGAGTCCGCTTACGGCGAGCTGCGGCCAGGTTTCGGCAAAGGTGGCGCTATCGCAATGCAGCGCATCTGGGCGCGAGAGCAGGCGTCGAACCGGGCCGTTGGCGAGGACGGTTTCATCCTCGTAGCTCACCGGCTGTCCCGCGTCGTCGCAGGCGTGCCGGACCGCGCGATGGTTGCCGGAATGCCACAGAATAATCGCCGCCCGGTCGGCGAGCGCGGACTGCTGCACCAGGCCGGTCAGCGTCTCGCTCAGCGCGGCCAGATCCGGCTGCTGTAATAAAATGCGGGTGATATCAAACAGACCCTGCTGCCCAAGATCGCCCATCGGTGTATACGACATTGCTTAAGTCCAAAAGCGCCGCAAAGCGGCGCAGAAGAAAGTGATGACACAAATAATAGTCTGTTAATAAAGCGGTTGTGACCGCCATTAACCCATCCGTGGGTGCCCGCTGGTTTGGGCTGGATAATCATGCTGGCTTTTCCCGGCTCGCGCTGCGCTTAGCCGGGCTACAGGTGCGCGCAGTGTTGTAGCCCAGATAAGGCGTTAGCCGCAATCCGGGGGCCCGCACCGTTAACAAATTCTCGGCAGCGGCTCGGCGTGAGGAAGATCCAGCGTACGTTTGACGCCGTACAGGCCGATGGAGCGCACGCCCGCGCGCGGCACAACCTCGCCGATTATCGCCGCATCGCGGCCTAATGGGTGAGACCGTAAATGCGCAAGTACGCTTTCCGCCGCCTCGCGGGCGACGGCGATCAGCAGCTTGCCCTCGTTGGCAAAATTAAGCGCGTCCAGCCCCAGCAGCTCGCACACGCCGCGCACGGTATCGTTCACCGGCAGCTTATTCTCGTGTAGTTCAATCCCGCAGCCGCTGGCGGTGGCGAATTCATGGGCCACCGCGTTAACGCCGCCGCGGGTGGCATCGCGCAGGGCTTTCACGCCAGCAACGTCGCGCAGCGTCTGAATCAAGGGCGTCAGCACCGCGCAGTCGCTGGACAGCGCGCCGTCAAGCCCCATCTGTTCGCGCAGGTTGAGGATCGTTGCCCCGTGATCGCCAAGCGTACCGCTGACCAGCAGCACGTCTCCCGCGCTAATCTGCTGCGCCCCCCAGCGAATACCGGTAGGGATAACGCCGATCCCGGCGGTATTGATAAACAGCTTATCCGCCGCCCCGCGCGGCACCACTTTGGTATCGCCGGTGACAATGGCTATGCCGGCCTCCCGCGCGGTCTGCGCCATGCTGTTCACCACCGCTTCGAGGGTGGCCATCTCCAGCCCCTCTTCGAGAATAAACCCGCAGGAGAGATAGCGCGGCAGCGCGCCGCTCACCGCCACATCGTTGGCGGTGCCGCAGACCGCCAGCTTGCCGATATTGCCGCCTGGGAAAAACAGCGGATCGATGACGTAGCTGTCGGTGGAGAAGGCGAGCCTGTCGCCCTGCGCGCTAAGCTGGGCGAGATCGAGACGCGCCTGATCTTCCTGCTCCGCCAGCCAGGGGTTGGCGAAAGCCTGCATAAACAGGTCGCCGATCAGCTGCTGCATCGCCTGACCGCCGCTACCGTGGGCTAACTGAACGCTTTTCATGCTTCGATTTCCTGACTGCGATATTGATACCAGGCGGCGCAGGCGCCCTCCGATGAGACCATCAGCGCGCCGAACGCGCTCTGCGGGTTGCAGGTATTGCCGAATAGCGGGCACTGGTGCGGTTTGCAGCGGCCGGTCAGCACCTCGCCGCAGCGGGCGCGCGGGTCGTCGCAGACCCGCTGCGGCGCCGGGCGGAAATGTGCTTCGGCGTCGAAACGCTGATACGCGGCCGTCAGATGCACGCCGGAGTCGTTAATCACCCCCAGACCGCGCCACTCGCTATCGCCGCTAAGGCAAAACACCTCGGCGATGGCCGACTGCGCCAGCGGGTTGCCCGCATCGGGCACCACCCGGCGATACTGGTTCTCCACGTCGCTGTGCCGCGCTATTGTCTGCTCAACCAGCATCACCGCGCCTTGCAGTAGATCAAGCGGTTCGAATCCTGCCACCACTAAAGGACGATGATAGTCGCTGGCGATAAATCCGTAGGCGTCGGTGCCAATCACCATGCTGACGTGACCGGGGGCGAGAAACGCGTCGATACCGTTATCCGGCTGGTCGAGCAGGCTGCGCAGGGTCGGCAGCAGGGTGATGTGCTGGCAGAAAAAATAGAAGTTGGCGACGCCGCGCTCGCGGGCCTGGCGCAGGGTCAGGGCGGTGGCGGGCATCGTCGTTTCAAAACCAAGGCCGAAGAACACCACTTCACGCTCGGGGTGCTGCTGCGCCAGCTTCAGGGCGTCCATCGGCGAATAGACGATGCGGACGTCGGCGCCGCGCGATTTAGCCTGCAGCAGTGAACCGTTTTTTCCCGGCACGCGCATGGCGTCGCCAAAGGTGCAGAAAATCACCCCCGGACGGCTGGCGATATCGATACAGGCGTCGATGCGCCCCATCGGCAGCACGCACACCGGGCAGCCGGGGCCGTGAATAAACTCGATATTTTCCGGCAGCAGCTGGTCGAGACCAAATTTAAAAATGGCGTGGGTATGACCGCCGCACACTTCCATAATGCGCAGCGGACGTTCGGCGGTATGCGGCAGCAGGCGCGCGCGCTGCCGGAGGTGTTCCACCAGCTGCATCACCTGTTCCGGGGCGCGGTATTCATCGACATAGCGCATTTACCGCTCCTCGCCGTACAGCAGCGCGCCGACGTCCGGCTCGACTTCAAACATATTTTGCAGCGCCTCGAGGGTATCGCGGGCTTCGGCTTCGTTAATCACGCTCATGGCGAAACCCACGTGGACCAGCACCCACTGACCGAGACGCGGCTGGCCGCGATCGTCAACCGCGCCCACCAGGGTCAGGTCGACTTCGCGCTGAATGCCGCACACTTCGACCTTCGCCAGATTGCCGTCAATGGCGCAGATTTGTCCGGGAATGCCTATGCACATTGTTGCGTCTCCAGCCAGCTAAGCCACTGGCCCATGCCTTCGCCGCTGGTGGCGGAAAGCAGGATGATGTCAATATCCGGGTTCACCTCGCGGGCGCAGGCCAGACACTTTTCTACGTCAAAGTTGAGATACGGCAGCAGGTCGACCTTGTTAAGCAGCATCAGGCTGGCGGCGGCGAACATATGCGGATACTTCAGCGGCTTGTCTTCGCCTTCGGTTACCGACAGCACCGCCACTTTATGACGTTCGCCGAGGTCAAAGCTCGCCGGACACACCAGGTTACCGACGTTTTCGATAAACAGAATGCCGTGGTCCGCCAGCGGCAGGCGCGGCGCGGCGTCGGCGATCATCTGCGCGTCGAGATGGCAGCCTTTGCCGGTGTTGACCTGAATCGCTGGGGTGCCGGTGGCGCGGATGCGCGCGGCGTCGTTCACCGTTTGCTGATCGCCTTCAATCACCGCGCAGGCGGTTTTCTCTTTCAGCCGCAGCAGGGTTTCCGTCAGCAGGGTGGTTTTGCCGGAGCCGGGGCTGGAGACCAGATTCAGCACCAGCTGGTTTTTAGCGGCGAAGCGCGCGCGGTTGCGGGCGGCCAGACGGTTGTTTTTATCCAGCACGTCGATTTCCACTTCCAGCATCCGCCGCTGGCTCTGGCCGGGCGCATGGGTACCCGCCTCGCCGTGACCGTAGTGCAGGTCGCCAGCCTCCGAGCGGGTGGGGGAAAAGTTATCGGTTTTCACGCCGGTAATGTTCATCATCTGGCGCGGGGCGGGCGCGAAGGGTGCGCTGCGAAACGCCGAATGCGGGTTATGCTCGTCGCCTTCTATATAAAGGTTGCCTTCACCGCAGCCGCAGGTTGTACACATAATCTTATTACTCCACTTCTAGTCGCTGAATCTGTAAGCCGTCATCCGCCACGATTTGCAGCCGGTCGCTCTGACACTGCGGGCAGCGGCGCACGTGCTGGGAGATGAGATGCACGTACTGCTGGCAGGATTCACACCAGCATTCAGCCTGTTGTTCGGCGATATGCAGCTCGCAGCCCTCCGCCAGCGTGCCGCGGCACACCAGCTCAAAGCAGAAGGTCAGCGCGCTGGCCTCCACGCAGGAAAACGCCCCGACCTTCAGCCACACGCCGGTCACCCGACGCGCGCCGGCCTGCAGCGCCTGCTGTTCGATAATTTCCAGCGCCCGCTGGCTAAGAGTGATTTCGTGCATGGTGCCTCCGTATCGCGATGGCCCTTTAATGCAATAACGATGCCAGGTCATAGGTAATGTCACGAAAATGTCGATGACACGCTGCAGACGTCGTCATCGACATGTCTTTCCGCCCCCCGTAATTTTATAAACATTTTTAAAATCAATTAATTAAATTTTGGCATGAAAAGTGCTTAACCGGTGCATCTCATACAACGGGGGATCCGGGATGACTATTTGGGAATTAAGTGAAAAGGCGGACTACATCGCCGATCGTCACCGTCAGCATCAGGAGCAGTGGCACACCTACTGCAACTCCTTGGTACAGGGGATAACCCTGTCGAAAGCGCGTCTGCATCACGCCATGAGCTGCGCGCCGGATAAAGAACTGTGCTTCGTACTGTTTGGCCATTTTCAGGTCTACGTTGCGCTGGCGGAAGGGTTTAACAGCCACACCATCGAGTATTACGTGGAAACTAAAAACGGCGACGACAGACGTCTGATTGCCCAGGCCACGCTGGGCTCAGACGGCACCATTGATGGCCGGATTAGCAACCGCGATCGCGAGCAGGTTCTGGAGCACTATCTGGCGACTATCGCCAGCGTTTACGACCGTCTCTACGAGGCTATCGAACAAGACCAGCCGGTGGATTTAAGCCACCTGACGCTGGCCCGTTAATCGTCAGGTGTCGACAAGTGTCGAAGCTGACACCTGCGCAACCTGTTTTCGTCAAAAATGACTTTCACCTGAGGATGACCCGGTGAACCGTTTTGTAATTGCTGACTCCACCGTCTGTATCGGCTGTCGCACCTGCGAAGCCGCCTGCGCTGAGACTCACCGCCAGCAGGGCCTGCAGGCCATGCCCCGGCTGCATTTAATGCGCAATGAAAAAGAATCCGCGCCGCAGATGTGCCACCACTGTGAAGATGCGCCCTGCGCCGCCGTCTGCCCGGTTAACGCCATTAATCGCGTCGATGGCGCGGTGCAGCTCAATGAGAGCCTGTGCGTAAGCTGCAAGCTGTGCGGCATCGCCTGTCCGTTCGGCGCCATTGAGTTTTCCGGCAGCCGTCCGCTGGATATGCCGGCTAACGCCAATACGCCGCTGGCCCCCGCCGCGCCGCCGGCGCCGGCCCGCGTCAGCTCGCTGCTCGACTGGGTGCCGGGCGTGCGCGCCATCGCCGTCAAATGCGACCTGTGCCACTTCGATGAGCAGGGCCCGGCGTGCGTACGCACCTGCCCGACCAAAGCGCTGCTGCTGGTGGATATCCGCGATATCGCCCAGGCCAGCAAGCGTAAGCGGCAGCTGACTTTTAATACCGATCTCGGCGATCTGTCGCTGTTCCAGGCGCAACAAGGGGACGTGAAATGAGTGTGATTTCCTTAGTGAATCAGGCGGTGGCCTGGTACGCCGCCAGCGCGGTGCTGGCGTTTCTGTTCGCCCTGCGCAAACCGCTGAGCGGGGCGATCGCCGGGATTGGCGGCGCGGTCGCCAGCGCGATGCTGGTGCTGGCGGGCGGAACGGCGCTGCTGATGCCGGAGCGCGTTAGCGGCGGCATGCTGCAGATGCTGCATTTGACCCTGCGCGTGGGCGGCGTCAACGCGCTGTGGCTGCTGGCGATCGGCCTGTCGGCGCTGCCGATTTCGCTGTTCAATATCGCCTGGCATCGTCACCCGCAGGTTAAAGCCAACGGCCTGCTGGTGAATCTGCTGCTGGCCGCCGCCGTCTGCGCCGTGGTGGTGACGAACTTCGGCGCGCTGGTGGTGATGGCGGAGATTATGGCCCTTTGCGCCGCGTTTCTTACCGGCTGCGCGCAGTCCGGCAAACTGTGGTTTGCGCTGGGTCGCCTCGGTACGCTGCTGATGGCGTGGAGCTGCTGGCTGGTCTGGTCGTCCTACGGCACCCTTGAGCTGGCGCAGATTACCCAGCTGGCGATGGCGGCGCCGCAGAACGCGCTGCTGTGGCTGCCGGGCCTGGTCGGCTTTGCGCTGCTGGCCGGAGTTATTCCGCTG
The DNA here is from genome assembly GCF_033843325.1 of Klebsiella sp. JN_Kp126. Lineage (NCBI taxonomy): Bacteria > Pseudomonadati > Pseudomonadota > Gammaproteobacteria > Enterobacterales > Enterobacteriaceae > Klebsiella > Klebsiella sp. JN_Kp126. The sequence goes on from NZ_JAWXQV010000044.1 coordinate 124,194, forward strand.
CACGGCTGGGCGCCGCAGGCTCACGCCGGCGCCAGCGCGCCGGCCGCCGCGCTGTTTTCCACGGTGGTGATGAAGGTCGGTCTCTACGGCATCCTGACGGTCTCGCTGGCCGGCAGCGTACCGCCGCTGTGGTGGGGCGTGATGCTGCTGGTGCTGGGCATGATCACCGCCTTCGTCGGCGGGCTGTACGCCCTGATGGAGCACAATATTCAGCGCCTGCTGGCGTACCACACCCTGGAAAACATCGGCATTATCCTGCTCGGCCTCGGGGCGTTCGTCACCGGCGTGGCGACCCATAACCCGACCCTGATGGTGCTGGGCTTTATTGGCGGCATGTATCACCTGATCAACCATAGCCTGTTTAAAACCACCCTGTTCCTCGGCGCGGGGGCGGTGTGGTTCCGCACCGGCCATCGCGATATCGAAAAGCTCGGCGGGATCGGCAAGAAAATGCCGCTGATTTCGCTCGCGATGCTGGTGGGCCTGATGGCGATGGCCGCGCTGCCGCCGCTGAACGGCTTTGCCGGGGAGTGGGTTATCTATCAGTCCTTCTTTAAGCTGAGCACCGGCGACGCGTTTGTTGGCCGCCTGCTCGGGCCACTGCTGGCGGTGGGCCTGGCGATTACCGGCGCGCTGGCGGTGATGTGTATGGCGAAAGTCTACGGCGTCACCTTCCTCGGCGCGCCGCGAAGCAAAGAGGCGGAAAACGCCACCTGCGCGCCGGGGCTGATGACCTTTAGCGTGGTGCTGGCCGCCGTCTGCTGCGTGATTGGCGGGGTTGCCGCACCGTGGCTGCTGCCGCTGGTGAGCGGGGCGTTTCCGGTGCAGGCGGAGGTCTCCAGCGCGGTGTCCCAGCCGATGATCGCCATTCTGCTGATTGCCTGCCCGCTCCTGCCGCTGCTGCTGATGATCTTCTTCAAGGGCGATCGCCTGCCGGCGCGCTCCCGCGGCGCGGCCTGGGTCTGCGGCTACGACCATGAAAAATCCATGGTGGTGACCGCCCACGGTTTCGCCATGCCGGTGAAAGAAGCCTTTGCGCCGATTCTGAAACTGCGCCACTGGCTGAACCCGGTGCGCCTGGTGCCCGGCTGGCAGAACGCTTCCGCGCCTGCGCTATTTCGCGGCGTGGCGCTGGTGGAGCTGGCGGTACTGGTGGTGATTGTGATTTCCCGAGGAGCCTGAGAATGAGCGTATTAATTGCATTGTTGCAGGCGCTGGTGCTGTTCGCCGTCGCGCCGCTGTTGTCCGGGGTGACCCGCGTCGCCCGCGCGCGTCTGCATAATCGCCGCGGTCCGGGCGTGTTGCAGGAGTACCGGGACATTCTGAAACTGCTGGGCCGCCAGAGCGTTGGCCCGGATGCCTCCGGCTGGGTCTTCCGCCTGACGCCGTACGTGATGGTCGGCGTGATGCTGACCATCGCCACCGCGCTGCCGGTGGTGACCGTTGATTCGCCGATGGCGGGGCTGGGCGACCTGATTACCCTGATCTACCTGTTCGCTATCGCCCGCTTCTTCTTTGCTATTTCCGGCCTTGATACCGGCAGCCCGTTTACCGCTATCGGGGCGAGCCGCGAAGCGATGCTCGGCGTGCTGGTGGAGCCCATCCTGCTGCTCGGCCTGTGGGTCGCGGCGCAGGTCGCGGGGTCCACCCATATCAGCAGCATCACCGACACCATTTATCACTGGCCTGTCGTCCGCACTCTTCCGCTGATTCTGGCGCTGTGCGCCTGCGCCTTCGCCACCTTTATCGAAATGGGCAAGCTGCCGTTCGACCTGGCGGAAGCGGAGCAGGAGCTGCAGGAAGGCCCGCTCTCGGAATACAGCGGCAGCGGCTTCGGCGTGCTGAAGTGGGGCATCAGCCTCAAGCAGCTGGTGGTCCTGCAGATGTTCGTCGGCGTATTTATCCCGTGGGGACAGATGACCAGCTTTAGCGTCGGCGGTCTGCTGCTGGCGCTGGTGGTTGCCGTCGTCAAGCTGGTGCTCGGCGTGCTGGTGATTGCGCTGTTCGAAAACAGCATGGCGCGTCTGCGCTTTTGCGCCACCTCCCGCGTCACCTGGGCCGGGTTTGGTTTTGCCTTTTTAGCCTTCGTCTCCTTGCTGGTGGCGTGATTTAAGAGAGTTTGAGCATGTCTGAAGAAAAAATCGGTCAACACTATCTCGCCGCGCTGCATCAGGCCTTTCCGGGCGTGGTGCTGGATGAAGCCTGGCAGACCAAAGACCAGTTGACGGTCACGGTGAAGGTCAACTATCTGCCGGAAGTGGTCGAGTTCCTGTACTACAAGCAGGGCGGCTGGCTGTCGGTGCTGTTCGGCAACGATGAACGCAAGCTGAACGGCCACTACGCCGTCTACTACGTGCTGTCGATGGAGCAGGGCACGAAGTGCTGGATCACCGTGCGCGTGGAAGTGGACGCCAATAAACCCGAGTATCCGTCGGTGACGCCGCGGGTGCCGGCGGCGGTATGGGGCGAGCGCGAAGTGCGCGACATGTACGGCCTGGTGCCGGTCGGCCTGCCGGACGAACGCCGGCTGGTGCTGCCGGACGACTGGCCGGATGAACTCTATCCGCTGCGTAAAGACAGCATGGACTACCGCCAGCGTCCGGCGCCGACCACCGACGCCGAAACCTACGAGTTTATCAACGAGCTGGGCAGCAAGAAAAACAACGTGGTGCCGATTGGCCCGCTGCACGTCACCTCCGACGAACCGGGCCACTTCCGCCTGTTCGTTGACGGCGAGAATATTATCGACGCCGACTACCGCCTGTTCTACGTGCATCGCGGGATGGAAAAGCTGGCGGAAACCCGGATGGGCTACAACGAAGTCACCTTCCTGTCGGACCGCGTGTGCGGTATCTGCGGTTTCGCCCACAGCACCGCCTACACCACTTCGGTGGAGAACGCGATGGGTATCGTGGTGCCGGAGCGCGCGCAGATGATCCGCGCCATTCTGCTGGAGGTGGAGCGCCTGCACTCGCACCTGCTGAACCTCGGCCTCGCCTGCCACTTTACCGGCTTCGACTCCGGGTTTATGCAGTTCTTCCGCGTGCGCGAAACCTCGATGAAGATGGCGGAAATTCTTACCGGGGCGCGTAAAACCTACGGTCTGAACCTGATTGGCGGCATTCGTCGCGATCTGCTGAAAGAGGACATGATCCAGACCCGCCAGCTGGCGCAGCAGATGCGCCGCGACGTGCAGGAGCTGGTGGATATGCTGCTCAGCACGCCGAATATGGAGCAGCGTACCGTGGGCATCGGTCGTCTCGACCCGCAAATCGCCCGCGACTTCAGCAACGTTGGCCCGATGGTGCGCGCCAGCGGGCACGCCCGCGATACCCGCGCCGATCACCCGTTTGTCGGCTACGGCCTGCTGCCGATGGAAGTGCACAGCGAACAGGGCTGCGACGTCATCTCGCGCCTGAAGGTGCGCATCAACGAGGTCTACACCGCGCTGAACATGATCGACTTCGGCCTCGATAACCTGCCGGGCGGCCCGCTGATGGTCGAAGGGTTCACCTATATTCCGCACCGCTTCGCGCTGGGCTTCTCGGAAGCGCCGCGCGGAGATGATATCCACTGGAGCATGACCGGCGACAACCAGAAGCTGTACCGCTGGCGCTGCCGGGCGGCGACCTACGCCAACTGGCCGACTCTGCGCTATATGCTGCGCGGCAATACCGTCTCCGACGCGCCGCTGATTATCGGCAGCCTCGACCCGTGCTACTCCTGCACCGACCGCATGACCGTGGTCGACGTGCGCAAGAAGAAAAGCAAAGTGGTGCCGTACAAAGAGCTGGAGCGCTACAGCATCGAGCGTAAGAACTCGCCGCTGAAATAAGGAATCGCCATGTTTACCTTTATTAAAAAAGTCATCAAAACCGGCACCGCGACGCACTCATACCCGCTGGAGTCGATGCCGGTGGATAAAAACTTCCGCGGCAAACCGGAGCATAACCCGCAGCAGTGCATCGGCTGCGCCGCCTGCGTTAACGCCTGTCCGTCGAACGCCCTGACGGTGGAGACCGATCTGGCCACCAACCAGCTGGCGTGGCAGTTCAACCTCGGACGCTGCATTTTCTGCGGACGCTGCGAAGAGGTTTGCCCGACGGCGGCGATTAGGCTCTCTCAGGAGTACGAGCTGGCGGTGTGGAAAAAAGAGGATTTCCTCCAGCAGTCGCGTTTTGCCATCTGCCACTGTCGGGTATGCGCACGGCCGTTCGCCGTACAGAAAGAGATCGACTACGCCATCGCGCTGCTCAAACACAACGGCGACAGCCGCGCCGAGCTGCATCGCGAAAGCTTTGAGACCTGCCCGGAGTGTAAACGCCAGAAGTGCCTGGTGCCGTCCGACCGTATTGAACTGACTCGCCATATGAGAGAGGCCAGCTGATGAGCAACTTATTAGGCCCGCGCGATGAAAACGGCATTCCGGTGCCGATGACGGTGGATGAGTCCATCGCCAGCATGAAGGCATCGCTGCTGAAGAAAATTAAGCGTTCCGCCTACGTCTACAGGGTGGACTGCGGCGGCTGCAACGGCTGCGAGATCGAGATTTTCGCTACCCTGTCGCCGCTGTTCGACGCCGAGCGTTTTGGGATCAAAGTGGTGCCGTCGCCGCGTCACGCCGATATTCTGCTGTTTACCGGGGCGGTAACCCGGGCGATGCGTTCTCCCGCGCTGCGCGCGTGGCAGTCCGCGCCGGACCCGAAAATCTGTATCTCCTACGGTGCCTGCGGCAACAGCGGCGGCATCTTCCACGACCTCTACTGCGTATGGGGCGGCACCGATAAAATCGTGCCGGTGGATGTCTATATTCCCGGCTGCCCGCCGACCCCCGCCGCGACGCTGTACGGCTTCGCGATGGCGCTGGGCCTGCTGGAACAGAAAATCCATGGTCGTCTGCCGGGCGAACAGGACGAACGGCCGACCGAGCTTCTGCACCCGGATATGGTACAGCCGCTGCGGGTGCGCATCGACCGCGAAGCGCGCCGGCTGGCGGGCTATCGCTACGGTCGCCAGATAGCCGACGACTATATGCGCCTGCTGGGGCAGGGCGATAGCCAAGTGGTGCGCTGGCTGGAGGCGGAAAAAGATCCGCGCCTGACCGAGATCGTCACCCATCTGAACCAGGTGGTCGAGGGAGCGCGTATCCGATGAGCGAGACGGTGGTGTTCAGTCAGCTGAGCCGTAAATTTATTGATGAGAACGATGCGACGCCCGACCAGGCGCAGCAGGTGGTCTATTACAGCCTGGCGATTGGCCACCACCTCGGCGTCATCGACTGCCTTGAGGCGGCGCTGAGCTGTCCGTGGCAGGCGTATCTGGCGTGGATTGCGACCCTCGAAGAGGGCAGCACCGCGCGGCGCAAAATGGAAGGCGTGCCGAAGTACGGCGAGATTGTTATCGACAGCAATCATGTGACGATGCTGGCCAACGCTTTTGATAAAGCGCAGGCCCGGCAGACCCCCGAGCAGCAAGCGTGGAGCAAAACGCTGCTCAGCATGCTGCATGATATTCACCAGGAAAGCGCCATCTATCTGATGGTGAGGAGACTCCGTGACTGACGTTTTACTCTGTGTCGGCAATAGTATGATGGGCGACGACGGCGCAGGTCCGCTGCTGGCGGAGATGTGCGCGGCTAACCCCGTCGGCGAATGGGTGGTGATTGACGGCGGCAGCGCGCCGGAGAACGATATCGTCGCCATTCGCGAGCTGCGCCCCGAGCGCCTGCTGATCGTCGATGCCACCGATATGGGCCTGAATCCCGGCGAGATCCGCATCGTCGATCCGGACGATATCGCCGAGATGTTTATGATGACCACCCACAATATGCCGCTCAACTATCTGATCGATCAGCTAAAAGAGGATATCGGCGAGGTGATTTTCTTGGGTATTCAGCCGGATATCGTCGGCTTTTATTACCCGATGACCCAGCCGATTAAGGACGCGGTCGAGGTGGTGTACGCGCGGCTTGATGGCTGGCAGGGGAATGGCGGTTTTGCGGCACTTGAAGCCGCAGAGGAGCCGGCGTTCCCCGGCTAAGCGCAGCGCGAGCCGGAAGTTCGGCCTGGGGGAGCAAGCGTAATTTTTTCCCGGGTCGCGGCGTAAACGCCTTACCCGGGCTACGACGACTTTTGTCACCCGTAGCGTTTGCCAGTCCCGGAGGCGATGCTGCGCATCTGTCCGGGCTACCGGTCCGCGGGCGTTGATGAACCTGTAGCCGGAAGTTCGGCCAGGGGGAGCAAGCGTACTTTTTTCCCGGGTCGCGGCGTAAACGCCTTACCCGGGCTACCGGTCCGCGGGCGTTGATGAACCTGTAGCCCGGCTAAGCGTAGCGCAAGCCGGGAAAATTTCCGTGTTGCAGGTGTTTGTTAAGCTGAAGCTCCCTCAGTCTGCGGGGCACACTACGCCAAATCTTCCCCATTGCTGGCAATCACCTTCTTATACCACCAGAACGACTTTTTGCGTTTTCGCGCCAGCGTGCCGCGTCCGGCATCGTCGCGGTCGACGTAGACAAAGCCGTAGCGCTTGCTCATCTCGCCGGTGGAGGCGGACACCAGATCGATACAGCCCCAGCTGGTGTAGCCCATCACCGGAATGCCATCCTCGATGGCGTCACCCATCGCTTTAATATGCTCGCGCAGATAGCTGATGCGGTAGTCGTCGTTAATCTCGCCGTTAGCGTCAATCTCATCCCGCGCGCCGAGACCGTTTTCCACGAGGAACAGCGGTTTCTGGTAGCGGTCATACATCATATTCATGGTGATGCGCAGGCCGAGCGGGTCGATGCCCCAGCCCCATTCGCTGGCCTGAATATGCGGGTTCTTCAGCGATTTAACGATATTGGCGGCGCTGGTGTTGCCGGCGTTCATCTCCGCCGACGCGCAGCGTGAAGCGTAGTAGCTGAAGGAGACGAAATCGACGGTATGGCGCAGGATCTCATCATCGCCCGCTTCTTTGGCGATGGTCACGCCTTTCTCGCGGAATACCCGCGCCGCCCATACCGGATACGCGCCGCGCGCCTGGACATCGATAAAGAACAGGTTCTCGCGATCTTTCTCCAGCGCCATCCACACGTCTTCCGGCTTACAGGAGTAGGGGTAGAAGTTGCCGCCCGCCAGCATACAGCCGACCTGATTTTGCGGATTCACCTCGTGGGCGATTTTGGTCGCTAAGGCGCTGGCGACCAGTTCGTGATGGGCGGCCTGGTATTTCACCTGCTCCTGATTTTCCCTCTCTTCAAACACCAGACCGGCGCCGGAGAACGGGCTATGCAGCATGATGTTGATTTCATTGAAGGTAAGCCAGTATTTCACCAAGCCATCAAAGGCTTCAAAGCAGGTGCGGGCGTAGCGGGTGAAGAACTCCACCATTTTTCGATTGCGCCAGGAGCCGTACTCGGTGACCAGGTGCATCGGCACGTCGAAATGGCACAGCGTCACCAGCGGCTCGATGCGGTGCTTTTTGCACTCCTCGAACAGCGAGCGATAAAAGGCGATCCCTTCCGGGTTCGGTTCCAGCTCATCGCCCTCAGGAAACAGACGGCTCCAGGCGATAGAGGTGCGGAAGACGCTAAAGCCCATCTCCGCCATCAGGGCGATATCTTCTTTATAACGATGATAAAAATCGATCGCCTCGTGGCTCGGGTAGAACTCATCGTCGCGCAGCGCGAAGCGTTTCTCCTGCCCCAGCTTGACCGCCAGGCGGTGCGCGCCGTGGGGAATCATATCGACGGTGGTCAGCCCTTTGCCACCCTCCAGATATGCCCCTTCGGACTGGTTGGCGGCCAGTGCGCCGCCCCATAAAAATCCCTGTGGAAAAGTCGCCATGCGTTACCTCGTTAACAAAATGGTGTTCAGGCGTGAGAAGCCTGGGTGCCGGCCTGGCGCTGTCTGGCGTCGGCGGCGGCTTCTTCTTGCGGAATATCTTCAAAGCCAAGCATCAGCGTCAGGACAAACGACAGCACTACCGCCAGCGCCATGACGCCGAAGACCCAGACGATGGTCATCGGATTGGCCGGGTCGAAAAACTGGACGCTGGTAAACAGCCCCGGCGCCGCCATTGAGTGGCTGGCGAGCCCGGCAATACCGGCCACCGCGCCGCAGATAAAGCCGCTGATCAGGCTGGCGATCAGCGGTCGCTTCAGCCGCACCGCCACGCCGTACAGCGCCGGTTCGGAAATCCCCGCCAGAATCGCGGAAGCCGCGGCCGCCAGCGCCGTCTGGCGCAGCTCCGGGTTTTTGGTTTTCCACGCCACCGCCAGCGACGAACCGCCCAGCGACAGATTAGCGCCGATTTCCGACGGCATTACCATGCCCTCTTTGCCGGTTTCGGCGATGGTCTGAATGATAGTCGGGGTAAAGACCCGGTGCATCCCGGTCATCACCAGCAGCGGCCACAGCGCGCCCATGATCGCCACCGACAGCCAGCCGAGATAGCTGTGGATCGTATAGACCAGCGCGGAAATGGCGCTACCGATCCAGATGCCGAGCGGGCCAATCAGCAGAATCGACAGCGGAGCGGCGATCAGCACGATCAGCATCGGTTTAAGGAAGTTTTTTGTCACCGCCGGGGTGATACGGTCGACCCAGCGTTCGATATAGGAGAGACACCAGGTCATCACCAGCGCCGGGATCACGGTATAGGTGTATTTCACCGCCGTCACCGGAATAAAGGCGAACTCCACGTGCTCGCCCTGGGCGGCTTTGGCCATCAGCTCGATAAAGCTCGGGTGTACCAGTACCCCGGCAATCGCAATCGCCAGCGACATATTGGTTTTGAACTTCACCGCCGCGGAGGCCGCGACCATCAGCGGCAGGAAGAAGAACGCGCCGTCGCCGATCACCGTCAGAATAGTCAGCGTTGGCGCGCCTTTGGGCAGCGCGCCGGTCATCTCGAGGATCATTGCCAGCAGCTTAACCATCGATCCGCCGATAATCGCCGGGATCAGCGGCGACATGGTGCCGATCAGCGCGTCGAGGATCCCGGCGCCGATGCGTTTCAGGGTAATGGGCGGTTTCCCCTGCGGTTCGGCGGGTCGCAGATCCCCCGGCAGCAGCGCAACCACTTCACGATACGCCTGGGAGACGGTATTGCCCACGATCACCTGGCACTGGTTATCGCTACGCACGACGCCGAGCACGCCTTTCAGCCCTTTGAGGGTGGCGCTGTCGACCCGCTCGTTGTCTTTGACCACGAAACGCAGGCGGGTCATGCAGTGGGTGACGGCGGCAACGTTATCTGCGCCGCCAATTGCCGCGATAATCTGCTGCGCCAGAGCTGCATAATTTTTAGACATCGGATTTTATCCTGTTTATCAATGGGGTACTGGCTTGTCGCCGCGCCGGAAAGCGGAGCGGCATCATGCATACATAGGAAACCGGTTCCACAAAATCATGATTAGTTTCATGAATGCATACAAGAAATAAAAAAATAAGATCTCGATTTTGTGATTTTGATCGCTGTGTGCGCATCAGCGCGGGCGACGCGCAAATGCTGAAAAAGCGCAGCGCGTGCAGTACACTGCGGGCAACATTGGCAACAGGAATAACCACATGGCAACGATGCTGGAGGTAGCGAAGCGCGCGGGGGTGTCAAAGGCCACCGTTTCGCGGGTGCTGTCGGGGAACGGCTATGTCAGCCAGGAGACCAAAGATCGCGTCTTCCAGGCGGTGGCCGAAAGCGGCTACCGGCCGAATCTGCTGGCGCGCAACCTGGCGACGAAAAAGACCCAGACCCTCGGGCTGGTGGTGACCAACACCCTTTATCACGGCGTCTATTTCAGCGAACTGCTTTACCACGTGGCGCGGATGACCGAAGACAAAGGGCGGCAGCTGATCCTCGCCGACGGCAAGCACAGCGCGGAGGAGGAGCGCGAGGCGATTCAGTATCTGCTCGATCTGCGCTGCGATGCGATTATTATCTATCCGCGCTTTCTCAGCGTTGATGAGATGGATGAGATTATCGAAAATCATGAGCGGCCAATCATGGTGCTCAACCGCCGCCTGCGCCGCAACGCCAGCCACTGCGTCTGGTCCGATCAAAAGGCCTCGGCGATGATGGCGGTGGAAAAGCTTATCGCGCTGGGCCATCGGGAAATCGCGTTTATTACCGGTTCGCTGGATTCGCCAACCGGCGTAGAGCGCCTCTCGGGCTATAAAGACGCGCTGGCCCGCGGCGGCATTGCCCTGAATAACGATCTGGTCGTCGAAGGCCGCTGGACGCCGGAAACCGGCGCGGCGGGAGTCGAGACGCTGCGCCAGCGCCGCGTCGGCTACAGCGCGCTGGTGGCGAGCAACGACGATATGGCGGTTGGCGCGATGAAGCAGCTGCACCAGCTCGGCGTCAAGGTCCCGGAGCAGGTTTCGGTGGTGGGCTTTGACGATATCGCGCTGGCGCCGTTTATGGTGCCGGCGCTCTCCAGCGTCAAAGTCCCGGTGACGGAGATGATCAAAGAGAGCATCAACCGGCTGATCTTTATGCTCGACGGCGGCGATTTTAAATTTCAGCAAACCTTTTCCGGCGAGCTGATTGAACGCGACTCGATGGTTCCCGGCCCGCACGCCTGACGTCGTCAGCTGTCATCGTCACAACTGACGATGACAGCATCTCCCGTATTTATCTTCTTTAATATCAGTTAGATAAAAGTTGGAACGCATTATGCATACTCCGGCGCGTAACCTTCTTACAGCTGGAGAAATGGATGAACCGTTTCATTATCGCCGACGCGAGCAAATGCATCGGCTGCCGCACCTGTGAAGTGGCCTGCGTGGTCTCTCATCAGGAAAATCAGGACTGCGCCGCGCTGACGCCAAAAAGCTTTTTACCGCGTATTCACGTGATCAAAGGCGTCAACGTGTCGACGGCCACCGCCTGCCGTCAGTGCGAGGACGCCCCGTGCGCCAACGTCTGTCCGAACGGCGCGATCGGCCGCGATCGGGGCTTCGTCCACGTGATGCAGGAGCGCTGCATCGGCTGCAAAACCTGCGTGGTGGCCTGTCCCTACGGCGCCATGGAAGTGGTGGTGCGCCCGGTTATCCGCCACAGCGGCGCGGGGCTGAACGTGATGGCGGAAAAAGCCGAAGCCAACAAATGCGACCTTTGCCACCACCGTGAGGAAGGCCCGGCCTGTATGGATGCCTGTCCGACCCACGCGCTGATTTGCGTCGACCGCAACAAGCTCGAACAGATGAATATCGAAAAACGCCGCCGCACCGCGCTGGCCTGGTAAGCCGGTCGCGCAATGAACGGGGTGCAAATCCGCATTCGCGGTAAAGTGCAGGGGGTGGGATTCCGCCCCTTCGTCTGGCAGCTGGCGCAGCAGCTGGAGCTGCGCGGCGACGTGTGCAACGACGGCGACGGCGTGCTGGTGCGCCTTGTCGGCGATGATGCGCCATTTCTCGCCGCGTTAACCCGGCGCTGCCCGCCGCTGGCGCGTATCGACAGCGCGGCAGCGGCGCCTTTTGTCTGGGCCGCGCCGCCGCCGGGCTTTACCATCCGCCAAAGCGGGGCCGGAAGCATGCGCACGCAGATTGTGCCCGATGCCGCTACCTGCCCGGCATGCCTGGCGGAGATGAACAACCCGCGGGAGCGCCGCTACCGCTATCCGTTTATCAACTGCACCCACTGCGGGCCGCGCTTTACCATTATTCGCGCTATGCCCTACGACCGCCCGCTGACCTCTATGTCGCCGTTTCCTCTTTGCCCCGCCTGCGCGACGGAATATGGCGATCCCGCCGATCGCCGCTTTCACGCGCAGCCGGTAGCCTGCGCCGAGTGCGGCCCGCAGCTGGAGTGGCGCGGCCCGCAGGAGCATTTATTTGGCGAGGCCGCCTTAGATGCGACGATTGCTCGCCTGCTGGCGGGCGATATTGTGGCGGTGAAGGGGCTGGGCGGTTTCCATCTGCTGTGCGACGCCGGAAACCGCGAGGCCGTGGCGAAGCTGCGGGCGCGTAAGCATCGCCCGGCGAAACCGCTGGCGGTGATGCTGGCGACAACGGCGGGTCTCGATGAACCGGCGCTGACGCTGCTGACCTCTCCCGCCGCGCCGATCGTGCTGCTGGAGAAAACGCAGGTGGCCGGCCTGTGCGACCAGATTGCGCCAGGGCTTGCGGAAGTAGGGGGGATGCTGCCGTCTAATCCACTGCAGCATTTACTTTCGCAGGCGCTGGCGCGCCCATTAGTGATGACCTCCGGCAACCTCAGCGGCCGCCCGCCGGCGTTAACCAACGCCGAGGCGCTGGCGGATTTATCCGGAATTGCCGACGGATTTCTGCTGCATAATCGCGAGATTGTGCAGCGGATGGATGATTCCGTGGTGCGGCAAAGCGGTGAGATGCTGCGCCGTGCCCGCGGCTACGTGCCTGACGCGCTGGCGCTGCCGCCGGGTTTCCACGACGTACCGCCGCTGCTGGCTCTCGGCGCGGATATGAAAAATACGTTCTGCCTGCTGCGCGGCGATGAAGCGGTGCTCAGCCAGCATTTTGGCGATCTCGACGAGGAGGGCGTCGAGGCGCAGTGGCGGCAGGCGCTGCGTCTGATGCAGGAGATTTACGCTTTTACCCCGCAGCGGATGGTTGCCGACGCCCATCCCGGCTACCGCGCTTCGCGGTGGGCGGCGTCGCTTATGCTGCCGGTGGACCGCGTGTTGCATCATCATGCCCACGCGGCCGCCTGCCTGGCCGAGCACCGCTGGCCGCGGGAGGGAGGCGACGTGATTGCCCTTATCCTCGACGGTATCGGGATGGGGGAAAACGGCGAGCTGTGGGGCGGCGAGTGCCTGCGGGTCAACTATCGCGAGTGCGAGCATCTCGGCGGTCTGCCGGCGGTGGCGCTGCCCGGCGGCGACCTCGCGGCGCGTCAGCCGTGGCGCAATCTGCTCGCCCACTGCCTGGCCTTCGTCCCCGAGTGGCAGAATTATGCCGACACCGCCGCGCTGCGCCAGCAAAGCTGGCCGCTGCTGGCGCGGGCAATCGAGCGCGGTATTAATGCGCCGCAGGCATCGTCGTGCGGCCGTCTGTTTGACGCCGTCGCCTGCGCGCTGGGCTGCGCGCCGCTAACTCTGAGCTATGAGGGGGAAGCGGCGTGCCGTCTGGAGGCGCTGGCGGCGACCTGCGAAGGCGTGGATCATCCGGTGACCCTGCCGTGGCGCGATGGAAAACTGGATCTGGCGACGTTCTGGCAGCAGTGGCTGAGCTGGCAGGCGAGCCCGGCGCAAAAAGCGTGGGCCTTTCATGATGCGCTGGCCCGCGGGCTGGCGGCGATGATGCGCGATTGCGCGAACGCGCGGAATATTCACACGCTGGCCTTCGGCGGCGGGGTACTGCACAACCGCCTGCTGACGGCGCGATTGACCTTTTATCTGGCCGATTTTACTCTGCTCTTTCCGCAGCAGCTGCCCGCAGGCGATGGCGCGATTGCCCTCGGTCAGGCGGTTATCGCTGCGGCCCGCCTGCAGGCTTAAAGGACACCGATATGATAGTGACGATTTTGCGTCAGCAGCCGCGCGCAGCGGCGCTGGTGCTGGCATTGATTGCCGCCAATTTGCTGACCTGGGGCTGGGCATTTGCGGCGTTCGGCGGTAGCGGCGCGCTGATGGCCGCCAGCCTGCTGGCCTGGGGTTACGGTCTGCGCCACGCGGTGGACGCCGACCATATCGCGGCGATCGACAACGTGACCCGCAAAATGATGCAGCAGGGGAAGCGACCTTTTGCCGTTGGCGCGTGGTTCTCGCTGGGTCATTCGTCGATTGTGGTGCTGGCGTCGGCGGCGATTGCCGCGACCGCCACCGCGTTTGGTCAGCAGATGAGCTGGTTTCACGAGACCGGCAGCGTTATCGGTACCGCCGTATCGGCGCTGTTCCTGCTGGTGATGGCCTTTATCAACCTGGTTATTTTGCGCAGCGTCTGGCGCAGCTTTCGGGCGTGGAAGCAGGGCGAAAAGGTGAGCGATGAGGTCATGACCGGCGGCGGCATGATGAGCTGGCTGTTCGGTAAAACCTTCCGCCTGATTAGCCGCAGCTGGCAGATGTATCTGGTGGGCTTTCTGTTTGGCCTCGGCTTTGATACGGCGACGGAAATCGGCGTGCTGGGGATTTCGGCGGCCAGCGCGTCGAGCGGGATGTCGATTTGGTCGATTATGATTTTTCCGGCGCTGTTCGCTAGCGGGATGGCGCTGGTGGATACGCTCGACAACGTGCTGATGGTCGGCGCCTACGGCTGGGCGTTCAGTAAGCCGCAGCGTAAGCTCTATTACAATATGACCATTACCGGCACCTCGGTGGTGGTGGCGCTGTTTATCGGCGGTCTGGAAGCGCTGGGTCTGTTGATGGATAAGTTCTCCCTCAGCGGAGGCGTCTGGCGCTGGGTCGGCGCATTGAACGACCATCTCGGCGACGCCGGTTTTGTGGTGGTCGGGCTGTTCGTGGCCTGCTGGGTGCTGTCGGTGCTCAACTACCGCTGGCGCGGGTACGATAATCTGGCGCGGTAGGTTGGGCATTTCCCCGGCTTGCGCTGCGCTTAGCCGGGCTACCAAACCCGAGCGCCTCGCAAGTTGGGTAGCCCGGGTAAGGCGTTTACGCCGCGACCCGGGAATAACCTCATTTCATCGAGGTTAACTCACCAGCTGCTTGAGCAGGGCAAAAGCATCTTTCATGCGATCCTCGCTGACCACAAAAGCGCGCAGCTGGTTCTCGGCGTCAACGCCTTTCGCGACCAGGCCGTCTTTGGCGGCAACGATATTCCACGTCAGATCCTCGCGCCGGGTATCGCCCGCCAGGTGCAGCGGTAAATCCGGCGTTTTGACCTTCACCAGCATCGGCGGCAGCTTCAGTTCTCCCTGCTGGGCCAGCAGATTTTTACTCAGGCACATGGCGCTTAGCAGAATCGGCTGCAGAAAAGGCAGGACCATGCCGTTGATTTCCGCGCAGTCGCCGAGGGCGTAAATCGCCGGATGGCTGGTTTGCAGCTGGCTGTTCACTACCACGCCACGGTGAGTTTTCAGACCCGCATGCCGCGCCAGCGCCGTTTCCGGGCGTAAACCGGCGGCGGCGATCACCGCATCCACCGTCACCGTACGCTGGCGGTCAAGAGTGACGCGAATCCCGTCGGCGCTCTGCGCCAGGCTTTCCAGCTGGGACTTCAGCATCAGATGCACGCCCATGTCGGTCAGACGATGCTGCAGTCGGCTGCTGGCCTCGGGCGGCATCAGGGCCGACAGTACGCTGGCGGAGTTATCCACCACCGTCACCGCTTTGCTGGCGCGGCAGAAATCCATCGCCAGCTCGCAGCCAATCAGCCCGCCGCCGACGATCAGCACTCTTTTTGCATCGCGCAGCTGGCTTTGCGCCGCACCGTATTCCCGCTGGCTGTTGAGGGTCAGCATCAGTTCGCGGCCCGGCACCGGTGGGATAAACGGCGTTGCGCCGGTGGCCAGCACCAGTTTGTCATAGCGCCACTCGCGGTCCTGGCTCTTCACAACCTGATTATCGGCGTCGATATCGCTGACCCAGGTATGCGGAAACAGGCGCAGATTGTACTGCTCGGCAAACTCGCCCGCCGTTTGCAGGGTCAGGTCGTCGGCGTTCTGCCCGCGGCTGACCACATGGCTGAGATCCGGTTTGTTGTACTCATCCATGCTGTCGGCGGCGATCAGGGTCAGCGGGATATTCGGGTCCTGCTTGCGAATATTTTTCACCAGCTGACGGGCCGCGAAGCCCGAGCCGATGATGACGATGCCATCACTCATTTTGCCTCCGATGCCAGAACGTCAAACACATCTTTACCCAGCGAACACTCAGGGCAGAGGAAGTTATCCGGGACTTCGCTCCACGGCGTACCCGGCTGGACGTCCTGGTTCGGTTCGCCCTGTTCGGGGTCGTAAATCCACTGGCAAACGCTGCACTGCATTTTCGGGCCGAGATCGGCTGCCGCTGGCGCGGCGCAAGGCGTTGCCACAGGCGCGGCGTGTTTAGCCGGGCTCGCCGGCAGCGGGGAGAGGGCCCACTGGCGGGCGATTTCGCGGCCGTGCTCGCGGCACACTTCCAGCGCGTCGAGATCCGGGCGCCATTTGGCCTTCAGGCTCAGGGACATTTCAAAGCCCGCATCCTGTAAACGCGTGGACAGGCGGTCAACCGCACCGCCGCTCCAGCCGTGGGAGCCAAAGGCGCTGGCGCGCTTGTTACGGAAACGCAGGCCGGTCATCTCCTCCACCAGCCCGGCGATTTTCGGCATCATCACGTTATTCATGGTTGAGGTGCCGACCAGCACGCCCTTCGAGCGGAACACGTTAGTCAGGATTTCATTTTTATCGCTGCGGGCGACATTGAAAATTTTCACCGCCACGCGCGGATCCACGTCGGTAATGCCCTGGGCTATCGCGTCAGCCATCATGCGGGTGTTGTTGGACATGGTGTCGTAGAAAATGGTGATGCGGTCTTCCTGATAATCCGCCGCCCACTCGAGATATTTTTCGACGATCTGCGTCGGGTTATCGCGCCAGACCACGCCATGGGAGGTCGCAATCATATCCACCGGCAGATTAAAGCCGAGGATTTCGGTAATTTTCGGCGTCACCAGGCGGCTGAACGGAGTCAGAATGTTGGCATAGTAGCGCTGGCACTGCTCATAAAGTTCAATCTGATCAACTTCATCATTAAACAGATGCTCATCGCAGTAGTGCTGGCCGAAGGCGTCATTGCTGAACAGCACCGCGTCGCCGGTCATATAGGTCATCATGCTATCCGGCCAGTGCAACATCGGGGTTTCCACGAAAATCAGCTGTTTGCCGTTGCCGATATCCAGGCTGTCGCCGGTTTTCACCACCTTAAAATTCCACTCCGGGTGATGATGGTGTCCGTTGATAGAGTCGATGGCGTTGGCAGTACAGTAAATCGGGGTGTCCGGGATCTGCGTCATCAGTTCGGTCAGCGCGCCGGCATGGTCCTCTTCCGCATGGTTAATAATGATGTAATCGATATCGGCGAGATCGATTTCGCCGCGCAGGTTCTGCACGAATTCGCGGCTGAATTTATGATCGACGGTATCGATCAGCACATTTTTCTCTTCGCGGAGGAGATAGCTGTTGTAGCTGCTGCCGCGCAGCGTTTTGTATTCCGTCCCGTGGAAATCACGCACTTCCCAGTCGCGCTGGCCAACCCAATGAATGTTATTTTTAACCAGAATAGACATAGCAACCTCAATTAATTCAGCAGTGTTCAAATAAGTTGTTTTGCTTATATCAAGTTGCGTGCCAAATTTTTAACCAATTGAATTTAAGGTATTTTATGTTTTTTGTTAAATCTGTTGATGTCAAAATGACAATGGTTAAAATAGTCGATATGACTATGTAGGTTGTCAGAATGACTATGAGGCGACAATGAGTTTCTCCGTCGAGGCCCTGGCGAAAATAGCCATTGATTTACAAAGCGATCTCGGCCACGCCGACCGTTTTTCGCGGCTGATTACCACCCTGCGGCAGATACTTGGCTGTGATGCTTCGGCGCTGCTGCGCTACGAAGCGCACCAGTTTGTGCCGCTGGCGATTGATGGCCTGGCCCAGGACGTGCTTGGCAGGCGCTTTGCCCTTGAAGGCCACCCGCGGCTGGAGGCGATTGCCCGCGCGGGGGACGTGGTGCGTTTCCCGGCGGACAGCGATCTACCGGACCCTTACGATGGCCTGATCCCCGGTCAGGAGAGCCTGAAGGTACACGCCTGCGTCGGCCTGCCGCTGTTTGCCGGGCAAACCCTGATTGGCGCGCTCACCCTCGACGGCATGGATGCGGACCGTTTTGACAGCTTCAGCGACGAGGAGCTGCGCCTGATTGCCGCCCTGGTGGCCGGGGCGCTCAATAACGCGCTGCTGATCGCCCGGCTGGAGAACCAAAACGTGCTGCCGGAGCAGGCTATCGTTTACCCGCCGGCCGAACGTCAGGAGATCATTGGCCTGTCGGCGCCGATGCTGCAGCTCAAGAAGGAGATCGACATCGTCGCGGCTTCCGACTTAAACGTGCTGATTAGCGGCGAGACCGGCACCGGCAAAGAGCTGGTGGCGAAAGCGGTACATCAGGGATCGCCACGAGCGGCCAATCCGCTGGTCTATCTCAACTGCGCGGCCCTGCCGGAGAGCGTGGCGGAGAGCGAGCTGTTTGGCCACGTCAAAGGGGCGTTTACCGGGGCGATCAGCAACCGCAGCGGCAAATTTGAAATGGCGGACAACGGGACGCTGTTCCTCGATGAAATCGGCGAGCTTTCGCTGGCGCTGCAGGCCAAGCTGCTGCGGGTGCTGCAGTATGGCGATATTCAGCGCGTCGGCGACGATCGCAGCCTGCGGGTTGATGTGCGGGTGCTGGCGGCCACCAACCGCGACCTGCGTCAGGAGGTAGTGGAGGGGCGTTTTCGCGCCGACCTGTATCATCGTCTGAGCGTGTTTCCGCTGTCGGTTCCGGCGCTGCGCGAACGGGAAAATGACGTGGTGCTGCTGGCTGGTTATTTCTGCGAACAGTGCCGTTTACGCATGGGGCTGGCGCAGGTGATTTTAAGCGAGGCGACGCGGGCCAGACTGCTGGCCTGGCCATGGCCGGGCAACGTGCGCGAGCTGGAGCACGCTATTCATCGGGCGGTGGTGCTGGCGCGGGCGACGCAGGCGGGTAATGACATCGCGCTGGAGCCGCAGCACTTTCAACTGGCCGGGGAAGCGCCGGTCTTGCCGAGCGTCAGTCCGCATCCGGCGGCGGAAGCGGTGAGCCTGCGCGAGGCGACGGAGGCGTTCCAGCGCGAAGCGATAGCCAGCGCGCTGGCGGCTAATGGCCGCAGCTGGGCCGGCGCCGCCCGCGCGCTGGGGCTCGATGTCGCCAACCTGCACCGGCTGGCGAAGCGTCTGGGGCTTAAAGGATCCCGGCCTGATAAAAATTCTGCAGGTTAATCGCGCCGACCAGTTGGCCGTTTTCATCCACCACCGGAGCGGCGCTGATTTTGTGCTTCATCAGGCGCTCTTTGGCTTCTATCGCGCGGCTTTCCGCCTGCAGAGTAACGCCGTTGCGGGTCATCGCCTGGCTGACGATATCCTGTAAGCTGCCGCCGCCCACCAGCCAGCGGCGCAGGTCGCCGTCGGTAAACACGCCCTGCACGTGATTACGTTCATCGCAGACTGCCACCAACCCCAGGCCGGTGCGGCTGAGTTCGAGCATCGCGTCCATCACGCTGGTGTCGTTGGCGACGCGCGGCACGTCGCCGTCGCGGCGCATCAGATGGTGAACTTTGTTCAGCAGCCGCGCGCCCAGCGCGCCGGCCGGGTGCGAACGGGCGAAATCTTCTTCGTTAAAGCCGCGGGCCTGCATCACCGCCATGGCCAGCGCGTCGCCGAGCATCAGGGTATTGACGGTACTGGAGGTCGGCGCGAGGTGCATCGGACAGGCTTCACGCTCTACGGCAATATCAAGCACCGCTTTAGCCGCCAGCGCCAGCGGCGAAGTGGATTTACCGGTCATCGCCAGCAGCGGAATGGATTTTTCCTCCAGGCGCGGGACGATAAGATCCAGCTCTTTGGCGCTGCCGGAGTAGGAGATAAACAGCATCACGTCGCGGCTGTCGAGCATTCCGAGATCGCCGTGCAGCGCTTCCGCCGGGTGGACGAAAAATGCCGGGGTGCCGGTGCTGGCGAAGGTGGCGGCCAGCTTTTTACCGATATGGCCCGATTTGCCGATACCGGAGACCACCAGTTTGCCCTCGCAGTGGATGATGGTTTCCGCTGCGCGGATGAAGTCGTCGCCCAGGCGTTCAGGCAGGCGGCTCGCCTCCTGAAGCTCCAGCATTAGGGTCTGGCGTCCGGCTTCTAACAGAAAGTTACTCATGATGTTCTCCAGTAATAATGACTTCGATGCCTTTGTCTTCCAGCGCCCGCTTAAATTCCGGGCTGATATCGGCATCGGTAATCAGTTTGTCCACGCTCTCGAGGCCGCAGACGATATTGGGACTTTTGCGGCCAAACTTTGACGAGTCAGCCATCAGGATAACTTCGCGGGCGGCATTGCACATCGCTTTGCTAACCGTATAAACCTCATTAAAGGTGGTGACGCCGGCGATTAAATCAATGCCGTCGGTGCCCATAAACAGTCGATCGAAGCTGAAGTGTTCGAAGGCGTTTTCCGCCAGCTGGCCGTGAAAGGAGGCCGATTTTTTGCGGAACGTGCCGCCCGGCATCAGGATGGTTTGTTCGTTATCCAGTTCGGAGAGGGCGTTGACGATATGCAGGCTGTTGGTCATCACGGTAATGTTATTGAAGCGGCTGAGCATCGGCACCATTTGCAGCACCGTACTGCCGGCGTCAAGAATGATCGAGTCGCCATCGTGAATAAAGCTGACCGCGGCTTCGGCAATCCGCTCTTTTTTATGGGTGTTGATCAGCGTTTTGTGGTCGATGGGCGGATCGGCCTCGTCTTTATTTAACACCACGCCGCCGTAAGTGCGGATAACGGTACCGGCATTCTCAAGGATCACCAGATCCTTACGGATGGTGGTGCCGGTGGTGTCGAAGTGTTGCGCCAGCTCTTCGACCGAGCATTTGCCCTGCGATTGCAGGTGCTCGAGAATGGCTGCCTGGCGCTGACGTGGTTTCATAGGCGTTGTATCCTGCGTTTAAAGTTTCGAAATGATAATTTCGCAAGATATTAACGTTCACAACGAAATTATCCATGTTTCGGATTAAGCGCTAATGATAGTGCATTCTGACAGAGCGGATCATTGGGAAAGATCACATCAGGCTGCAATTCCTTGAGATGCTTACCGGTGAGGGCGGGAATTTTTTGCGGCCTGGCGAAGACGGTGAGGCCTTTCATTAACAGCGTATCGCGGATGCGGTCGTCTTCGTCGACGGCAATGGCGACGACGGCCCGCGGCTTGAACCGCCCCGAGGAACGGCCCACGCCGACGCGGCCCTGCTGGCACAGCCGGTCGAACGCGCGATTGAACTGCCGGATTTGCCAGCCGCCAAAGGCGAGCTGGGTTATCCAGGCGATGGCGGCGACGGTGATAAGTGCGGTAACCATAAAAGTCTCCATAAAGTGTGGTGTAGGGAAGACCCGGGTCGCGGCGCGTGCGCCTTACCCGGGCTACGGACCGGCGCGGGTTGCCGGTTTTGTAGCCCGGGTAAGCGCAGCGCAATCCGGGAATCCTGTTTTAAAACATCACCTGCCCGCCGGTGACGTTGATAGACTGCCCGGTGCAGTATGAAGCCTGCGGACTGGCATAAAACATCAACACGTTAAGTACGTCCTGGTAATCGCAGCCGCGCTTCAGCGGGACTTTGTCGATGTAATACTGCTCGACCTGCTCCTCCGGTATCCCCAGCTTGGTGGCGTACTGCGGCAGGAGAGACTGGAACATCGGCGACTTCAGCAGGTTGCCGAGCATCAGGGAGTGCACGGTAATCCCGTACTCCGCGAGGTCCAGCGCCAGCGACTGCGTCAGCCCCACGCCGCCGAACTTCGCCGCGCTATAGCCGGAGTTATGCTTGCTGCCCACTTTGCCGGATTTAGAGTTGATCTGGATGATGCGACCTTTAATGCCGTCGCGGATCATCAGGCGGGAAAACTCGCGGGCGCAGAGGAAGTAGCCCACCAGATTCACCTGCAGCGAACGGTCGAAATCCCCCAGCGCGAAGTCGCTGATAAACGCCGCTTTAGCGATCCCGGCGCTATAGACCAGCAGGTCGACGCGGGAAAATATTTCGTCTACCCCGCGGGCGAGGGCGACCACGCTGGCTTCGCTGGTGGCGTCCGCGCCGAAGCCCCACGCCGTGCCTTCGCCATGTTCTGCATTGATGGCCTGCGCGACGCGGGTCGCTTTATCGCTCTGAATATCGACCACCGCCACGCGATAGCCTTCTGCGGCAAGCCCGCGACACAGAAACTCCCCTAAGGTTTGTCCCCCACCGATGACAACAGCAACCTGATTCATAATTTTCTCCTTACAGCTTAAGCAACAAATTTCAGTACGCAGCCGGCGGCGATGCCTTCCGGCACCGGCCCCGCCACGTGTACGGTTCCGGGGAATTCCGCTTCGCGGTGGCCGTCAAAGCGCAGCGTGATATGGCCCAGCTCGCGCAGGTTCTGCTCGGCGACGTCGCCGACGGCGGTGACCGGGTAGCGCAGCTCGCCGAGCTGCAGCTCAGCGCCCGGCACCAGCGCGCCGGAGAGCTCGCCGTGGTTGTGAATAAAGCAGTACTCTTCGATATCGGCCGGGGCGCCTTCGCGGAAGGTGATCAGCATCTGCTCGTCCAGCGCCATCGCCGCGCTGGCGCCGATATGCGTAATGGTGGTCTGGTAAATCACGGTCATCTTCAGGCACCTCTTATTGGTAAATAAATCCGGAAACGAACCAGGCGATCAGCACCGTTGGCGCGCCGGTCAGGAAGCGGCTCACCAGTACCGACGGTACGCCGACGCGCACGGTGTCCTGGCGCGCTTCCGCCAGCGACAGGCCAACCGGGATAAAGTCGCAGGCGGCCTGGGCGTTAATGGCGAACAGCGCGGGCAGGGCGAGATGCGGCGGAATATTGCCAAGGCCAATCTGTACGCCAATCAGCACGCCGATAACCTGGGCGATGACCGCGCCGGGGCCGAGAAACGGCGACAGCAGCGGGAAAGAACAGATCAGCGCCAGGGTCACGAGGCCCAGCGGATGGCTGGCGAGCGGCGCCAGGCCGTGGGCAATCCAGTCGCCGATGCCGGAGGCCATGATGATGCCGATCAGCGCCGCGACGAAGGCCATAAACGGCAGAATGGTTTTCAGCACCGTATCGATGGTATCGCGCCCGGCCTGGAACAGCACCGCCACGACCGAGCCCATCCCCATACCAACTTTGGCCAGCAGGCCGTCGCTCTGCTCGGTTATTTTCTTGCTGGTGTCATAGTCGCGGGCCGCCGGCTGGGCTGGCGAGGCCTGCGGGGCCGGGGAGAGCCCCTCTTCCAGCGCGAAAATGTTCTCTTCTTTGACGCCGGAAACGTAAATGTCTTCGACGATGTACTGCGCCAGCGGACCCGATTTGCCGGTCGCGTGGATATTAATGGTCGGGATGCGGCGCTTCGGGTAGATACCGCAGCGCAGGGTGCCGCCGCAGTCGATAATCGCCACGCCGATTTCCGCTTCCGGCGGTTCGCCCTCTTTGAAGCCATCGACCGCCTGCCAGCCGGTGAGGCGGGCGATTTTATCGACGATCGCCGGGCGGGTGCCCGCGGTGATATAGACAATCTTTTTACCGGCAACGGCGTCCAGTTCGAGCGGGCCGCCCCAGCCGCCGGCGCCTTTTTCAATGCGAATACGAGTCATGATGTCGCTCCTGACAGATGCACTTTCTGCTCAAGCTGGATGGCCATTTTTTTCTCAAAAATCGACGTGGTCAGGTCGGTCACCCAGCCGCGGAAGAAGTTCGTCACCAGGCCCACCAGCAGATAGCTCACCGCCAGCGGCCCTAACGGCAGACCGAGGGTGGTTAGCCCGTTGGCAATCCCCAGATAGACGAAAAGTTCGCCGGGGTTGATGTGCGGAAACAGGCCGTTCATTGAGTGGCAGCTGTAGGAGGCCGCCGCGTAGTAGCTCGGTTTGTATTTCTCGGGCATAAAGCGCCCAAGGCTCAGGGTCATCGGGTTACAGAAAACGAAGGTGCCGATGCAGGGCAGCAGCAGGT
Source organism: Klebsiella sp. JN_Kp126 (assembly GCF_033843325.1). Lineage (NCBI taxonomy): Bacteria > Pseudomonadati > Pseudomonadota > Gammaproteobacteria > Enterobacterales > Enterobacteriaceae > Klebsiella > Klebsiella sp. JN_Kp126. The sequence continues at coordinate 147,870 of NZ_JAWXQV010000044.1, forward strand.
AGCGGGAGATCGGATTACCGGCGCAGCGCTGCGCCAGCTTTTCGATCCGCTGCTGACCAATAAAGTTGATCAGCGCGTTCATGATCACCAGCAGACTGATCAGCAAAGGCAGGATCCCGGTGACCATACCGGTGAACACCTCGCCTCCCTTCTGAAACAGGCCGATAAACCATTCGGCGCCGTGGGTAACGACTTCAATCATTGTTCTCTCCTTCAGCGTGTTATTTTTCTTGCTAACTGGCAGCTAATTTTAATCATTTTAAAAGGTTTGAAATTGTTATATTGATCGCAAAATGAAAGATAAATATTTTATTTTGAAAGATTGTGGCTGGAGTGAACGAAGGATCCGGCGGGGAGAGAGGAAAAAGGGCGATAAAAAAGAATTTACATTGCCGCCGCTTCCTTGTGAGCGGGCGCATGCTTTACCATAATTACCCCTTGCCGATTTGTTAAATGGATGTCCCATGTTGAAGCGTCGTTCCCTGGCTTTACTCCCCCTGTGCGTTCTCCTCGCTGCCTGCAGCAGCAAACCTCAAACTCCTGCGGAAAAGGAAATGGCGGGCGGCACGGGCGGTTTTTTACTCGAGCCGCAGCATAACGTGATGGAGATGAGCGGCGATTTCGCCAATAACCCGGCGGCGGAACAGTTCATTGATAAAATGGTGAGCAAGCACGGCTTCGACCGACAGCAGCTGCATCAAATTCTCTCCCAGGCCAAACGCCTGGACTATGTGCTGCGTCTGATGGACCGTCAGGCGCCCACCGGGCTGCCGCCGTCAGGGCCAAACGGCGCCTGGCTGCGCTACAAAAAACAGTTTATTACCCCGGATAACGTGCAGAACGGCGTGGCGTTCTGGAACCAGTATCAGGATGCGCTCAACCGCGCGTACCAGGTTTACGGCGTGCCGCCGGAAATTATCGTCGGGATTATTGGCGTCGAGACCCGCTGGGGCCGGGTGATGGGGAAAACCCGCATCCTTGATGCGCTGGCGACGCTGTCGTTTAACTATCCGCGCCGCGCCGAGTACTTCTCCAGCGAGCTGGAAACGTTCCTGCTGATGGCGCGCAGCGAACAGGATGACCCGCTCGATCTGAAAGGCTCCTTCGCCGGCGCGATGGGCTACGGTCAGTTTATGCCCTCTTCTTACAGGCAGTACGCGGTGGACTTTAACGGCGACGGGCATATCAACCTGTGGGATCCGGTCGATGCGATCGGCAGCGTAGCGAACTACTTCAAGCAGCACGGCTGGGTGAGCGGCGATCTGGTGGCGGTACAGGCGCTGGGCCAGGCGCCTGGGCTGAACAATGGGTTCAAAACCAAATACAGCGTCTCGCAGCTGGCGGCGGCGGGACTTACCCCGACTCAGCCGCTGGGTAACCACCAGCAGGCGAGCCTGCTGCGTCTGGATATCGGCACAGGCTACCAGTACTGGTACGGTCTGCCGAACTTCTACACCATTACCCGCTATAACCACAGCACCCATTACGCGATGGCCGTCTGGCAGCTCGGTCTGGCGGTTTCTCAGGCCCGGATGCAGTAACCCCATCTTCTGTGCTCCTCTCCGTCCGGAGAGGAGTCTGTAACATTTTGCAGCATTTCCTTTTGTTGACGCCAATTTACATTCCGCGCCTCTTTTAATATTGTTATGTTATAACGTTTTATTGAGGCGTAAACATTGACTTCCTTATTGATGACTTCAGGCATCGCCCGGCTGGCGATGGCCGGCGTGCTGCTGGCCGCCCTGTGGCTGGCAACCTGGTGGGCGGTATCGCTGCCATGATAGAGCTCGATCATCTGGTGGCTGGCTATGAAGGGCTGGCGATCGCGCCGTCCCTTAGCGGCACGATTGCAACGGGGAGTATGACGGCTATCGTCGGCCTGAACGGCTGCGGGAAATCGACGCTGTTAAAGACGCTGGCCGGATTTATCCCGCCGGTCAGCGGCCGACTGCACTGGCGCGACGGACGGCCGGTTATCGGCTGGCTGGCGCAGCGGCATGCGCTGGAGTCGCAGTTTCCGCTCACGGTGCAGGATGTCGTCAGCCAGGGGGCCTGGCCGCAGGTATCGTTGCTGCGCGGGCTCGGGGGGGAGGTGCGCCAGCGTATCGTCGCGGCCATAGCGCGGGTGGGGCTGCTAGCGATGGCGAAAACGCCGATTGAGGCGCTCTCCGGCGGCCAGTTTCAGCGCATGCTCTTCGCGAGGGTGATGGTGCAGCGCGCGCCGCTGGTGATGCTCGACGAACCGTTTACCGGCATCGACGAAGCCACCTGCCGTGAGCTGATGGCGCTGATCCTGGAAATGCATCAGCAGGGGCAGACGATTCTGGCGGTGCTGCACGATAACCAGCGGGTCGCCGACTATTTCCCGGAAACGATGCTGCTGACGCCGCAGCGCGCCCGTTGGGGCAGTACGCCTGATGTGCTGCCCGCCTTTCACTCCGCGAGGCTGGCATGATCTGGCACACCTTCATTCAGCCCTTTATCGAGTTTGGCTTTATGCGCCGCGCGCTGGTGGTGTGCCTGGCGCTCTCGCTGAGCACGACCATGCTCGGCGTCTTCCTACTTTTACGCCGCATGAGCCTGATGGGCGATGCGCTCTCGCATGCGATTTTGCCCGGCGTGGCGGTGGGCTACCTGCTTAACGGGATGTCGCTGCTGGCGATGACCGTCGGGGGTTTTATTGCCGGCATTGCGGTGGCGCTGGTGGCGGGGTGGGTCAGCCGACGCACGCTTTTAAAAGAGGATGCCAGCTTTGCCGGATTTTATCTCGGCTCCCTGGCGCTGGGCGTCACGCTGGTCTCGCTGCGCGGCTCTAACGTCGACCTGCTGCATCTGCTGTTCGGCTCGATTCTGGCGGTAGACCGCGATTCGGCGCTGTTTGTGACCGGCGTTGCCAGCCTGACGCTGATTTGCATCGCCCTGTTTTATCGCGGCCTGGTCAGCGAAGCCTTCGACAGCGTCTGGCTTCAGGTGAACGCGCGAAGAGTGCCTGCGCTGCTGCACGGCCTGTTCCTCGCCCTGCTGGTGCTCAATCTGGTGGCCGGGTTTCAGGTGCTCGGCACGCTGATGGCGGTGGGAGTCATGATGCTGCCCGCGGTCGCGGCGCGCTGCTGGGCGCGGACGCTGCCGGGCATTCTGCTGCTGGCGGCGCTGATGGGCGGTTTTTGCGCGTGGATGGGGCTGAGCCTGTCGTGGGCGGCGAATTTGCCTGCCGGACCCGCCATTGTGCTGACCGCCAGCGGCCTCTTTTTTGTATCGGTGTTTTTTGGCTCGCGCAGCCGGCTGGTTGTCGGCTGGCGTAAATTAATGGGGTAAGGACAATGATGAAACGTACCGGGATATGGCTGGCGCTGGCGCTGGGTCTGGCATCGCACGGGGTGATGGCGAAAACGCTAAACGTGGTGAGCAGTTTTTCCGTGTTGGGCGATATGGTGCAGCAGATTGGCGGCGAACATGTGCATGTGGATACGCTAGTGGGGCCGGACGGCGATCCGCATACCTTCGAGCCCTCGCCGAAAGACAGCGCGCTGCTGAACAACGCCGATGTGGTGGTGGTCAACGGCCTGGGGCTGGAGGGCTGGCTGGACCGGCTGATTAAAGCATCCGGGTTCAAAGGCGAGCTGGTGGTGGCTTCCCGCGGAGTCAAAACCCACACGCTTGAAGAAGATGGCGCAACGGTAACCGATCCGCATGCGTGGAACAGCGCCGCGAACGGTGCGCTGTACGCGCAGAATATCCTCAACGGCCTGGTGAAAGCCGACCCGGAAGATAAGTTGGCGCTGGAGGCTTCCGGCAAACGCTATATCAGCCAGCTTAACGAGATCGAACGCTGGGCTAAAAGCCAGTTCACCGCCATTCCACAGGCAAAGCGTAAGGTTCTGACCAGCCATGATGCTTTCGGCTATTTTGGCCGCGCCTATGGCGTGACCTTCCTCGCGCCACAGGGGCTATCTTCGGAAAGTGAGGCCAGCGCGGCGCAGGTGGCGGCATTAATTCGACAAATTAAAGCCGACGAGGTGCATACCTGGTTTATGGAAAATCAGCTGGATCCAAGACTGGTTAAACAGATTGCCAGCGCGACGGGCGCGCAGCCGGGAGGAGAGCTCTACCCTGAAGCCCTCTCTCAACCGGGCGGCGTGGCGGACAGCTACGTGAAAATGCTGCGTCACAACGTGGAGCTGATCGCGGCGAGTATGAAATAAATAAAAACCGGCCCGCGATGGGCCGGTTACCCGCCGCTATGGTTCTGCGAGTATCTGCTTGATTTTCTTGTTCAATGTGAATCCACTGGCAATACAGCCCACGCCCAGCAGGATCTGTACGCCTTCGAACAGCGGGTTGAATGAGCGGGTGAAAATATGCAGTAGCGCGGTTAGCAGTGAAACTGTGCCGCATACAAACAGGCACAGGCGCACCTGGCGAATTTTTTTCACGTTCTGCTCTGAGGTAAGCGTTGCTTTGGCCATTCCTGGTAACCTCTCATTTAACTCTTCCTTATATGTGCGGTGAATTGTGACACCGGCGCCCCCGGGCGGCTATCCGAAAATGCAGCGTTGGCTATAGCCGATGTTTTTCGCCAGCCGACTCGTAAATTCGTTACCTCGTCCCCATATCTTCGTTGAAAGTGCTATCTTTGATGGCCTCTTTGTACAGCTTACGTGGGGCGACGAATGACAGATTCGGAATTAATGCAGCTGAGCGAGCAGGTGGGGATGGCGCTGAAAGCGCGCGGTGCGACGGTGACCACGGCGGAGTCCTGCACCGGCGGCTGGGTCGCCAAAACCCTTACCGATATCGCCGGCAGTTCGGCATGGTTTGAGCGCGGTTTCGTCACTTACAGCAATGAAGCGAAATCGCAGATGATTGGCGTCAGCGAAGCGACGCTGCTTAGCCATGGCGCGGTGAGTGAACCGGTGGTGGTGGAGATGGCCATCGGCGCGCTGCGTGCGGCTCGCGCGGACTATGCCATTTCGGTCAGCGGCATCGCCGGGCCGGACGGCGGCAGCGCGGAAAAGCCGGTGGGAACCGTCTGGTTTGGCGTGGCCAGCGCCAGCGGACAGGGCGTAACCCGGTGCGAATGCTTTGCCGGAGACCGCGAGTCGGTACGCCGCCAGGCCACGGCCTACGCGCTAAATCTCCTCTGGCAACAATTTCTACAAAATACTTGATACTGTATGACTATACAGTATAATTGCTTCAACAGAACAGAATTCACTACCCGGTTACACCCGGCATGAGAGGAGTAATAATGGCTATCGACGAAAACAAACAGAAAGCGTTGGCGGCAGCACTGGGCCAGATCGAAAAACAATTCGGTAAAGGCTCCATCATGCGCCTGGGTGAAGACCGTTCCATGGATGTGGAAACTATCTCCACCGGCTCGCTTTCCCTTGATATCGCCCTGGGCGCAGGCGGCCTGCCGATGGGCCGTATCGTCGAGATCTACGGGCCTGAATCTTCCGGTAAAACCACGCTGACGCTGCAGGTTATCGCCGCCGCGCAGCGCGAAGGCAAAACCTGTGCGTTTATCGATGCGGAACACGCGCTGGACCCGGTTTACGCACGCAAGCTGGGCGTCGATATCGACAACCTGCTGTGCTCCCAGCCGGATACCGGCGAACAGGCTCTGGAAATCTGTGACGCGCTGGCGCGTTCCGGTGCGGTAGACGTTATCGTCGTTGACTCCGTTGCGGCGCTGACGCCGAAAGCGGAAATCGAAGGCGAAATCGGCGACTCTCACATGGGCCTCGCGGCGCGTATGATGAGCCAGGCGATGCGTAAACTGGCGGGCAACCTGAAGCAGTCCAACACCCTGCTCATCTTCATCAACCAGATTCGTATGAAAATTGGCGTGATGTTCGGTAACCCGGAAACCACCACCGGCGGTAACGCGCTGAAGTTCTACGCCTCCGTGCGTCTGGATATCCGTCGTATCGGTGCGGTGAAAGAGGGCGACAACGTTGTCGGCAGCGAAACCCGCGTTAAAGTGGTGAAAAACAAAATTGCCGCGCCGTTTAAACAGGCTGAATTCCAGATTCTCTACGGCGAAGGGATTAACTTCTTCGGTGAGCTGGTCGATCTCGGCGTGAAAGAGAAGCTGATTGAGAAAGCCGGCGCATGGTACAGCTATAACGGCGATAAAATCGGTCAGGGTAAAGCGAACGCCATCTCCTGGCTGAAAGAGAACCCGGCTGCGGCAAAAGAGATCGAGAAGAAAGTTCGAGAACTGCTGCTGAGCAATCAGGACTCCACGCCGGACTTCGCGGTTGATGGCAACAGCGAAGCGGAAACCGAACAAGATTTCTGATATCGTCTGAACAGACTAACAAGGGGCCGCTTATGCGGCCCTTTTGCTTTTTTTGATTAGCGAGGCTGACCGTGACTGAAACTTCATCCCGCCGCTCTGACTACGCCAGGCTGCTGGATCGCGCGATTCGCATTCTGGCAATGCGCGACCACAGCGAACAGGAGCTAAGGCGAAAGCTGGCTGCACCGGTCATGAGCAAAAACGGCCCTGAAGCGTTAGATGTGACGCCGGAAGAGGTCGATAAAGTCGTTGAATGGTGCATTGAGAACCGCTATCTGGACGACGAACGCTTTGTCCGTCAGTTCATTGCCAGCCGCAGCCGCAAGGGGTACGGCCCGGCGCGCGTCCGCCAGGAGCTAAAGCAGAAGGGGATCTCCCGCGAGACGACAGAGGCAGCCATGCGCGAGTGCGAAATCGACTGGGCGCGGCTTGCCAAAGAGCAGGCGCAGCGAAAATATGGCGAACCCCTGCCCAGCGTATTTGCAGAAAAAGTTAAAATTCAGCGCTTTTTGCTCTACCGCGGCTATCTGATGGAGGATATTCAGGAAATCTGGCGAAATTTTGCAGATTGACCCATCCGGGATTTTACTTCCCCGTGAAGAAAACTTATCTTATTCCCACTTTATTTTCGTGAGTAGCCTGCCGGTCGATACTGGGTAGTGGCTGCCAGCGACATTTCGTTAGCTTGATTTCAGGATAATTATGAGCAAGAGCACCGCTGAGATCCGTCAGGCGTTTCTCGACTTTTTCCATAGTAAAGGACATCAGGTAGTTGCGAGCAGCTCCCTGGTGCCGCATAACGACCCGACCCTGCTGTTTACCAACGCCGGGATGAACCAGTTCAAGGATGTTTTCCTTGGTCTCGACAAACGTAATTATTCGCGCGCGACCACCGCGCAGCGTTGCGTTCGTGCGGGTGGTAAGCACAACGATCTGGAAAACGTCGGCTACACCGCGCGTCACCACACCTTCTTTGAAATGCTGGGTAACTTCAGCTTCGGCGATTACTTCAAGCAGGATGCCATCAAATACGCATGGGAACTGCTGACCGGTGAAAACTGGTTCGCCCTGCCGAAAGAAAAACTGTGGGTGACCGTCTACGAAACCGACGATGAAGCGTTCGATATCTGGGCAAATGAAGTTGGCGTACCGCGCGAGCGTATTATCCGCATCGGCGACAACAAAGGCGCGCCGTTTGCTTCCGATAACTTCTGGCAGATGGGTGACACCGGGCCGTGCGGTCCATGCACCGAAATCTTCTTCGACCATGGCGACCATATCTGGGGCGGCCCTCCGGGAACGCCGGAAGAAGACGGCGATCGCTATATTGAGATCTGGAATATCGTCTTCATGCAGTTCAACCGTCAGGCTGACGGAACCATGGAGCCGCTGCCGAAGCCGTCCGTAGATACCGGTATGGGCCTCGAGCGTATTGCCGCCGTGCTGCAGCACGTCAACTCCAACTACGATATCGACCTGTTCCGCGATCTGATTAAGAGCGTGGCGAAGGTTACCGGCGCGACCGATCTCTCGAACAAGTCGCTGCGCGTTATCGCTGACCACATTCGTTCCTGCGCGTTCCTGATTGCCGATGGCGTTATCCCGTCGAATGAAAACCGCGGCTACGTGCTGCGCCGCATCATTCGTCGCGCAATTCGCCATGGCAACATGCTGGGCGCGAAGGAGACCTTCTTCTGGAAACTGGTTGCCCCGCTGATTGACGTGATGGGTTCCGCCGGCGAAGAGCTGAAACAGCAGCAGGCTCAGGTTGAGCAGGTGCTGAAGACCGAAGAAGAGCAGTTTGCCCGTACGCTGGAGCGCGGACTGGCGCTGCTGGATGAAGAGCTGGCTAAACTGCAGGGCGACACGCTGGACGGCGAAACCGCTTTCCGCCTGTACGACACCTACGGCTTCCCGGTTGACCTGACCGCGGACGTTTGCCGCGAACGCAACATCAAGGTTGACGAAGCCGGCTTTGAAGCCGCGATGGAAGAGCAGCGCCGTCGCGCGCGCGAATCCAGCGGCTTTGGCGCGGACTACAATGCGATGATCCGCGTCGACGGCGCCTCTGAGTTTAAAGGCTATGACAGCCTGGAACTGAATGGCAAAGTCACCGCGCTGTTTATCGATGGTAAAGCGGTTGACGCGGTGAACGCCGGCCAGGAAGCGGTTGTTATCCTCGACCAGACGCCGTTCTACGCCGAATCCGGCGGCCAGGTGGGTGACAAAGGCGAACTGAAGGGCGCCGGTTTCTCCTTCCAGGTCAGCGACGCGCAGAAGTACGGCCAGGCAATTGGCCATATTGGTAAACTGACCAGCGGTTCGCTTAAAGTCGGCGACGCCGTGCAGGCCGATGTCGATCAGGCTCGCCGCCAGCGTATCCGCCTGAACCACTCCGCGACGCACCTGATGCACGCGGCGCTGCGCCAGGTTCTCGGTACGCACGTTGCGCAGAAAGGCTCTCTGGTCAACGACAAAGCATTGCGCTTCGACTTCTCGCATTTTGAAGCGATGAAGCCGGAGGAGATCCGTGCGGTAGAAGATCTGGTGAACGCGCAAATTCGTCGCAACCTGCCGATCGAAACCAATATCATGGATATTGACGCTGCGCGTGAATCCGGCGCGATGGCGCTGTTTGGCGAGAAGTATGACGATCGCGTTCGCGTGCTGAGCATGGGCGATTTTTCCACCGAGCTGTGCGGCGGTACGCACGCCTCGCGCACCGGTGATATCGGCCTGTTCCGCATTACCTCTGAATCCGGTACCGCCGCGGGCGTGCGCCGTATCGAAGCGGTGACCGGGGAAGGCGCGATGGCGATGCTGCACGCGCAGAGCGATCTGCTGGGCGATATTGCACAGCTGCTGAAAGGGGATACCCACAGCCTTGGTGACAAAGTCCGCGCCGCGTTAGAACGCAGCCGTCAGCTGGAAAAAGAGCTGCAGCAGCTGAAAGAGCAGGCTGCCGTGCAGGAGAGCGCAAATCTCTCCAGCAAAGCGGAAGAGATTAACGGCGTTAAGCTGCTGGTCAGCGAGCTGGCCGGCGTTGAGCCGAAAATGCTGCGTACTATGGTTGACGATCTGAAAAATCAGCTGGGTTCAACGATTGTCGTGTTGGCCACGGTCGCAGAAGGTAAGGTTTCTCTGATTGCAGGTGTGTCTAAGGATGTGACAGACCGCGTGAAAGCCGGGGAACTGATTGGTATGGTCGCCCAGCAGGTGGGCGGTAAAGGGGGCGGTCGTCCGGATATGGCGCAAGCCGGCGGTACCGATGCGTCTGCTCTCCCTGCTGCGTTAGCCAGTGTGAAAGGCTGGGTAAGCGCAAAACTGTAATAACTATAATTGCATAGATGCTGTGATTCTCGGATTACAGCATCTTGCGCGAGAAGCACTGATAACGATAAAGTCGGGTTGAAGTTGTGTATATCGGCTAAACTTAGGTTTAACAGAATGTGATGCCGTGACTGCTTACACCGTAGGGTGTTTGTCATCGCTTACTTTTTGGCGTTATATGATGGATAATGCCGGGATACGAGAGACCCGACTCTTTTAATCTTTCAAGGAGCAAAGAATGCTGATTCTGACTCGTCGAGTTGGTGAGACCCTCATGATTGGAGATGAGGTCACTGTGACAGTTTTAGGGGTGAAGGGTAACCAGGTACGTATTGGCGTTAATGCCCCTAAAGAAGTCTCTGTGCATCGTGAAGAGATCTACCAGCGTATCCAGGCTGAAAAATCCCAGCAGTCCAGTTACTAAGGTTTTCGCGCCTCGCTATTTTGTGAGGCGCCTCCTTCCACCCGCCGTTTTTGCCAATTTTCCTCTCCGATAGCCTCTCATTTTTGTCTCTTTCTCCGCATCCGCGACAGTTATCTTTTGCGTTAGCCGCGGCGTAATCAGCAATTTCTTGTTGATAAAATACTCTTTTTGCCGTTTTCACAGGCTAATTGCGCGGGAAGTGTGCAAACGAAAAAAAGGTCTCGAAAAAAGGTTTGACTTATAAGTACCAGAAAGTAATATGTGCGCCATCGCAGCGACGAAGAGCAGAAACAAGTTCTTCGAAGCACTCGTAAGAGGCGTGTGGTGAGGTGGCCGAGAGGCTGAAGGCGCTCCCCTGCTAAGGGAGTATGCGGTCAAAAGCTGCATCCGGGGTTCGAATCCCCGCCTCACCGCCATTTTGCATCCGTAGCTCAGCTGGATAGAGTACTCGGCTACGAACCGAGCGGTCGGAGGTTCGAATCCTCCCGGATGCACCATATTCTCCATACCTTCAGCAACGAAGGTGTGAATGAGGTGGCGGTATTAGCCGCAAGCACCAGGGAGGATAACGTTGCTTTAGCAACGGCCCGAAGGGCAAGCCGCAAGGCGAGTCATCCTCCCGGATGCACCATCTTACTTGATACAGCTTTAGCAGCAGTATCAAAATCTGCAGTAAAGTAAGTTTCCCGATGCATCCGTAGCTCAGCTGGATAGAGTACTCGGCTACGAACCGA